>CALHAQ010000103.1 GCA_937931775.1 uncultured Candidatus Altimarinota bacterium
GTAAATTTTCTTCTTGCATAAGTAGTGCAAAAATACGCTCAATTCCCATACCAAAACCTGATTGTGGTGGGAATCCGTGTTCCATAGCAAGAAGAAAATCATCATCTCCAGCAGTAGCTTCTTCATCACCTCGCTCTAAAGCATCACTCTGAGCTGCAAAGTTTGCTTTTTGGATAGAGGGGTCAATAAGTTCACTATAACACTTGATAATCTCCCAACCATTTACTACTACTTGATACTGTTCTACTATCATAGGATTGTCATCACTCTGACGAGCAAGAGGCTGCATTGTACGAGGATAATTATATATAAATGCTGGCCCTACAATGTTTGGCCTCAAGATTTTCTTATAGAGATAATCTATCATCGTGGCTGTCGCTTGATCTTCTAGTCATTCCCAGCTATGTCATTTTTCCTTGATAGCTGCCCTAAGCTCATCTTCATCTTCTTCTCCATATTTTGAAATATCTATCCCCGACTCTTTTGTAACAGCTTGCGTATAGTTAACTCTTTGCCATGTAGCTCAAAAATCTACAAGTTTCTCGTTTCCATTCTTATCTTTTACTGGGACTTTTGGATCAACTCCTAACTCCCGAATGAGGTATTTCACAAACTCTTCTGCAAAATCCATATTTTCTTGTAGTGTCCAATATGCAGCTTGAAATTCTAGCATGGTAAACTCTTGCAGGTGACTTGGGTCAATTCCCTCATTCCTGAATACTTTCGACATTTCGTATACTTTCTCAAATCTTCCTCCTGTAGCTTTTTTAAGAGAAATCTCATTTGCAATTCTCAAATAAATATCTATATCCAACGCGTTATGATGTGTAGTAAAGGGCTGAGCTGCAGCACCTGACGCTGAGTTATCTAACACAGGACAATCTATCTCCATAAAACCATGATCATCTAAAAACTGCCTTATAGATTTCAGAAATATTGATCTTTTTTTAAATTTTTCATATGTATTTTCATTCATTACCATATCCAAATACCTTTGTCTTTGTATGGCTTCCATATCACTAAGACCATGCCATTTTTCAGGGAGAGGCCTTACTGCTTTTGACATGATTTGAAACTCACTTACAAAAATTGTAAGTTCTCCATGGTTCGTCATAAATAAATCTCCTTTTACTCCTATATAATCACCTACCTGACAAAACTTCTCTGCTATTTTATAAGCACTTTTTTCCTCTCCTGCTATATTGATAGTCTCTACTATCTCTCTCCCTGTATGAAACTTTACTAAATCTCTCATAAAACATACCTGAATATCTGCTGATTGGTCTCGTAGTTTTGCAAAAGTAAGTTTTCAGTGAGATTTAGATGAGATAATTCTCCCTGCAGTTTGAAACTCTGCGAGAGATCAGCCTGCCATAAGGTTCTCTATTTCTCTGATATATCCTCCTTGATCATCATTTTCACTTCTTGCTCTAATTTCAGAAATATCTACTTTTCCAACATAATTATTCGCGTAACAAATAACTCCAGCATCTTTAAGCCCCTGAATTTTTTTCATTCTATCTTGCGACTCTCTTGAGTAGTCCATATGTATATATAATATTTTTTAAATAAAAAGCTGTCTTCTTTTCAGAAGACAGCATAATATTTCTAGCACGAAAAACAAGCTCTTTCCGAAATTAATTCGAAATGTGTTTTATGTGTTTGAGAAATATGAAGTTCATAATTATAATAGAATTTTTTAAGAAATTAGAATTTTTTAGTAATTCATCCCCTAAATGTAACTCCTATATCACTATCTGATTTTAAAAATCATCCATTATCACCACCTTGAATACTATAACCTGATTGATTTCCAACGGCTGTTTCAATTCTTGCACTAAATCCTTGTGCTAGCTCTTTTGAAAGTCCTCCTACAACTTCCCATGAAAACCCCTGATTTTCTGATTTTATAACCGTGTTTCAACTGTCTCCAGTAAAACTGATAGAGTCATCAGAGTGTTGGTATCCTCCAAAAGCTCCTATGTCTGCTCCGTAACCATTTTTGAGATCAAAATTCAACACAGGTCACGCTTGAACTCTCACTCATTCTGATTTTACTTTATATCCAGTACTTTCTCCAGGAAATTTTCATCCTCATTCTAGTCGTGAATAAAAACCTTGTATTGCAAGATCTAAATCTCCACCTAATACCTTCTTTCATGTAGGAAAGTTTACTCTTGCTCCAATTTCTTGTGAATTATCCCAATCAATGCTAGTATCTGCAGAAAGACCGTCTCACCCTAGCAGTGCGTCACCTGAAAACGGACTCCCAAGTCCACCAAGTACGGTAATAGAAGGATTATTTGTAGGTAATAAATTTGTAGGGCAAATGAGTGAATCACGAATCTCAGGATCCTGACAACCTGGATCTATACTCTCTTGAGCTCATACTGAAGTACTAGACATAGCAGCAACTACAGCTCATGCCATTAATATTCAAGATTTTGGTGTTTCTTTTAAACTGTGTAATGCGTTTTTCATAATGTTAAATTTAAATATTATATGAGATATTATACAAAGATATATTTATTTGCAAGACGCACTATCTATCATAGGTAAATTATGTCTTCTAAAAAAAATTTAATATTTTTCCTTCTTCCACTCTGGATCTAAAATCTACCACCCAATCTTCGATACACTTTTCCCATTTTATGGGATTATGAGAAAGGAGAATCACGCAAAGTTCATCAAAAATACTTGCAAGAACATCTACATCTTTAAACCCCTCTTTTGCGGCTATTTGTTCCAGAGTCATTTCCGAATATCCATATTTTTGAGCCACAAGCTCTACTAGTTCTTCGTTTGCAGCAGTCCCACTCGCTCACATAGTTATATTTTCATGAGTATATCATCACCTATAGTACTGCTTTCATACTATTCGAGTGATAACTTCCTGAAGCAAATGGGTGGTTAATTCAGGGGCTTTTCATGGAAATAATTGGCATAATACATGGAAATAAGCTTTTTCAAAAGCCATATGCTTTAAGAGGTCGTCACCATATTCTAGGGAAACTTTTGATTTCTCACTACTTCAAATGAGTGAATCTTGTGTGTCTACTTCACTATGGATAAGTTCTCAAGTATTATTATTAAGCGTAGTTATCACTCACAGAGAAGTAAAAAGATGTGTGTCTGTAATAGAAGCATTTACATCAAGGGTCTCTAATACCTTTTTTCAAATATCATGGTTTAGTCATATCAAAGCTTGTATTCGTGACGCAACAGTAGGATCAGAGCTTCGTAGGTCATATAAGTTAAAGCTATCCTTCATTCCCTCTTGCAAATCTCCATTTTTAAAGCTATGAATTCTATCAGGTATATTAGCTCCTCTAAGAACTGATACGACTTCTCAAGATTGTTTTTCTAGTGTATCTAAAGTAACCGGAAGCATAGATTGGTATAATCAAAGAACTTTCAAAATACTAGGAAGTTCCATAAGTGCTTCATCCGTTGTTTGACGTATTATTTCGTGAGACATATAGTATATGTGACTAGTAATTTTATAGTAATATAATTATATAATATAAAAAGTCAATTTCTGATATTATACTTCAACTTCTATCATATTTCTTTTAACTGGTCGTCTTATATCCCGAGCTCACGTAATTAATAAATCTACTGATTTTATATCTCCTTTCTCTGTTCCTTCAAAGATATTTTTATAAACTTCATCTGCAACGCTCATCGGACACATCAAATCTGGTCGAGGTTCAGAATGAAACCCCGTATTCATTCCCCCAAGAAAGACGTCACTTACTCATATTTTTTCTTCTCTATCCTGAAGTTCAAACCTAATACTATCTGCAAAACCTGTCATAGCGTGTTTACTGGCAACATATCAGCTTGCCCCTCAGCATGGATCAAGTCCAGCAGTAGAATTCACAAAAACAATATTTCCTACTTTCATATTTTTTATAGCATCTTTTGTCATGGTCATAGGTCATGCCATATTAATCGCAAGTATTTCTAATATGTGCTGACTCGTCATATCTTCCAGATTCATTCTAGAGCGCACTCAGGCATTATTAACAAGAAAATCTAAATCCGTGATTTGATCTCTCATTTCATGTATAAGTCATGTGATAGATCCTGGAAGTAAAAAATCACATGCAAATCCATGGATTCCCTTTTCGTTCATTACTTCTACCCCTTCTGGTGAATTTGCTGTTCCAAAAACTTCATACTCTCCCGCATTTAGTAGTCTATCAGCTAATGCGCCTCCCAAACCCCGACTTGCTCCAGTTATGAGTACATTTTGTTTATCCATGATAATATTATATTCTTAATATTTTTTTCGAATCTTATGAGTATCGCTCCCTATATTCATCACTACTTAATGTTTTTATATTCATATGAACTTCTTTATCTCCATAGTGGAGGTCAGCGAGAGCACAATCTTGTTCCCCTGGTAGATTCATAGTTCTCGTCATACGACGTATATCACTAGGAGTAAAATCCGTAAGGCCTAGTCCTGACTTTCTTGTTCCTTGCGGGAAATACGCAAGACTTCTTGCTCCTTGTGAAAAAAACCTAGGCACAAAATGTTGCAACTGTTTTGCCCTTAAAGGTTCCTGATGATTACGAACAGGTGACATCAGATAATCTTTGATTGTTTTATCCTTCTCTTTATCTCTTTCAACTGGAATACCTCCTTTATTAACTAAAAACTTTGGTAAACTACTTCTCATAATAAAATATAATTCATCTATCTCTCATGTCTGTTCCAAAATTGCCTGCATTATATAAGGAATATCTAGGAGTGATTGATGGTTCGCGAATATTTTTAAGTTTCATTGAGCTAATCTTTGTCTGTGTTGTTCTTGAATATCAACCGTTAGCGGTCGAAAAAAACCTAGTCCCTCAGTTTCATAACTATTAGTAGCAACACCACCTGTATGATTTATACCTGATCCTCATTTTTTTTGTAGAGCATACCAAGTCTTTCTCCAATACTCTTGATTACTTCTAAGAACTTCCTTATCAAAAACATATGTATCAGAAATTTTGTCCAAATGTGGAATATCCACAACTGATTTTCTTCGGTCTAGTCAATTCATTCATTTATTGTAAAAATATCTATAAGGCAAACTATATTTATTATCCTGTTTTCGTCAAGGTTACTTCTTCGCATATATAGTAAATCTGTGTTAATCTAAAACAAATATATATTTTCTAGATATTTGCATGAAGCACATACTTGTAATTACATCTCTCCTACTCGCTTTTCATAGCAATGTACATGGAGCTCTTGGGAGAACAATACAACAAAATCCAGGTTCAGGAATTCCTGACAAAAATGTGGGAGAATCATGAGATGGTATACTCTCAGGAATCTGAGCTTTATTTGCAGCAACTTATAACAACTTTCTCTCTATCGCTCTCACTACTCTAGGTATTCTTGTAGTATTATTTATTATCTATAAATCTATCAGGCTTGCTTTTGAGCTTTATTATTCAAAAAATCTGAGATACCTACAAATTACTCTCCCAAGAGCAGATTCAAAACTCGACAAAGAAAGAGAAACAAAAAAAGATTTCAAGGAAAAAATCTGAATGATGTCTATGTTTTATAAAGCAATACATAAACTTTCAGAGGCAGGATTGAGAGACACCCTTCTCAATTTCTTCTTTGG
>CALHAQ010000104.1 GCA_937931775.1 uncultured Candidatus Altimarinota bacterium
ACCAAAGCCTCCTTTACTTCTAGTAGTACTTCACTGGTAAAATCTTTCAAATATTTTTTCCGTCTCTTTTTTTGGAATTCATTTGCCAGTATCTTGTATAGAAAGTATATTTTTATCAAGAGACAAAATCACTTCTCCTCATTTCTTGTTATATATAATTGCATTTTTTAGCAGATTCATGAGAAGAATATCGAGCTCTTGTCTATGAGATTTCACTATAAATGGTCCCTTTACAGTATTTATGATGCTCACATGTTTTTCCTGTGCGAGCTGCGAGAGCTGTTTTACGGCCTGAGTTATCTCAATTGCAAGAGCGAGAGATTCTTTTTCTCACAACTGTCCTACTTCAGAAAGTTCTATGAGCCCCTCTATAAGATCATTTGTTGTATCTATTTGTCGTATACTTGACGAGAGAAGTTTCTTATCAAAGTTCTTTTCTGCTTGCATTACCTGTATGTTTCCTCTCATAACTGCCAGAGGAGTTTTGAGTTCATGTCCTGCATTATGAATAAAGTCTTTCATATCTTGCAAGTTTTCCTCTACTGGGGCAAGTGCTCGTCATACAAATCTATATCAGGTAAAATAAAATAATCCTCCTGAAATAAGGGCTAAAATAAAAAGTAATCATATATCTTCAAAGGCATCTTCTAGACTATATTTTCTCTGTTTATAAAACAATGCCTTATTTTCTAATATATTCCTCACTGCTACATAAGTATTATCATCTACATAATATGTTTGCTGAGAGAGATCAAGTCTATCAAAATGAGGTTGTCTCAGGATGTTTTGAAAAATTATATTCTTCTCTTCGTCCAAGATAATGAAACTCACATCATTTGGTCATTGCGTACTTTGCCTATTTTTTCATATTTCATTAAATTTTCTTTCCTTTCGAAAAGCTTTGAGGTCTGAAAAAGATTGTAAGAAATCATCTTCGTTTTTCATTAGACTTGTCATACCAGCAACTTCTGAGAGAAACTGTTTTTTCTCCTGTCGTCCTTCATGATAGTATTTTGTAGAAAGAAAAGTAACTCCTAAAATTATAACAATAATAAAAACTACTCAGGTAAATACAAGAGTAAGATGTTTATGAGTTGAAGCTAGTTTGATATCTTTCATATTACTGGATTATATATCAAAATCATTTCCGCGTCTCTATGATTTCCCTCCCGAGTTTTTTTCTCAAATATCAGATGTACACATCTACTGTCTTAGAGAACATAAAGTCTCCATCAAATTCTCACCATACTTTTTCATAGAGTTCTTGCCTGGAAATAACTTTTCCTTTATTTTGCGCAAAATATTTCAGAAGTTCAAACTCTAAATGAGAGAGATGTACTACTTTTTTATCATCCATAACTTTCACTGCTTCCAGATCCATTTCATATTTTCAAACTTTAAGTATAGCAGTAGATTTATTTTTGAGGTTTCTTCGAGTTAATGCGTCAAGTCTCGCTACAAGAATATCGTAATCAAATGGTTTTACAAGATAATCATCAGCTCACGACTCAAGTCCAATAATGACATCATCCTTACTATTTCGACTCGTGAGCATAATAATAGGCACATCCTTTTCTTTCTTTCTCAAGTCTCGACACACCTCAAGACCATTTTTTCCTGGTAGATTAATATCTAGAATAATAGCATCGTAATATTTAGTAGAGGCTTTATATGTCCCATCTTCTCCATCTGCTGAAATATCAGCTGAAATATCCTTTGCAGCCAAAAACCTCACGAGTCATATCGCAAGGTCCTGAGTATCTTCTATCACGAGTACTTTCATCACATTTTTATTAAAAATATATCTGTATAATACTAGAAGAGTGGTAAGAAACAAGTAAGAGAGACAAAAAAGACTCCTGCCTTCGCAAGAGCTTTTTTTGTGCACCTTTATTTATCTCTTTCTCTCTTTATTTCCCTTTTTCTTTCCATGTCCTTTTCCTTCTGGTTTATTTGCTTTATGGTCATCAAGAACGGCTTGTTCCTGCTCAGTTAGCTCCTCACCAGCATCAAGTTTCGCTTTAATAGGTTCTATAATTACTCTCTGAGCTTCTCTCTGAGCATGTTTTTCTTGTTTTTCTGCGAGAGCAGCTTCGTCTTCACTTGTAAGTTCATCACCTGCCAATACTTTAATTATAAGCGCAGATCCTTCTCTCAACTCCTTCCCTTCGGAAGTTCTTGATTCTAATTTCACAAGAAGTTCTCCTCTGATAGTTTCTTCTGCAGATGTAAGTGACTCACCATTGATAAGTTTTGCTACTACAGCTCTTGAAGCTTCTTTCTCAGCGTTCATCTGAGCTTTTTTATCTGCAAAGAAAGTTTGTTTTTCTTCATCACTCATAGATTCTAGAGCTGTCTTTTCTTCATCTGTGAGATTAGCTCCCCCTTTTCTCTTTCCTCCATGCTTTGCTCATTTTTCTCCTCTTTGAGCTTTTACCTCATCGAGAGTGGCTTGCTCATCTACTGTAAGCTCTTCTCCTGATTTAGCCTTTTCAAAAAGCTCTTTAATTTCTGTATTTCCTTTAAAGAATGAACCAGTTACTGATTCATCAGCGCTTGATACAGCTGCAAAACCAGTTGTTGCTATACCAGCAATCAATACTACCGATACTATTTTATTATTCATGTGTTATGCAAGTTAAATATTAATATATGTAAGTTCTCATCTTACTAGGTCTTAGCATATCACTCTATATTAAGAACTAAGTAAGTATTACCTTTTCTATATTATGTAAAGCACATGTCTACTTTGTATCCTCATCATTATATAAATATTTAGGATAAAGCTTATTTTTGGTCTTCACAGTATTTTT
>CALHAQ010000105.1 GCA_937931775.1 uncultured Candidatus Altimarinota bacterium
TCCCAAGGAGTACTATGCAGCGCATTAAAGATTAAAAACTCCTTTGGAGTTAAATCAATTCTCTCTCCATCATAAATTAAAAAACCTTTCTCTGGAAAAAAATGCATTCAATCTGAAAATCAATCTTTACTTTTTCATGCATTTTCTAGGGATTCACTCTGACGCACTAATTTATCAAAAATACATCATCACGTTATAGTGACTGTATCTTCTATAGGAATACTAAGTGTTTTTGAATCTGGAAAAGTACATGAATCTTCGGGTATTTTTAATTCTAATGTCATTTTTTATATTCTTATAGTTTATTGACTATAATAAAATATATATCTAAATCAATTTTTTGTATTATCAATATTCATCTATATAATTGCTTTATATATTTCTGTAAATTTTCATGAAACATCTCAAAATTAAAATAGAAAAACTGGAATTTCAAGGTGATCTAGTGCTCAGAGATATAGATCTGACTATTAATCAAAATGATAAAATATCTATCGTAGGACCTAATGGTTCTGGGAAGACAAGTTGCATGAAAGTTATAGTAGGAGAAATAAATGCCTATGACGGTTTTATAGAAAATGTCTGAAATATGTCTCTTGGATATCTTCATCAGGTCTATAGTGATGATGAAGAAAGGACGGTACATGAAGAACTTAGAGAAGCTTTTATGCAAGTCCAAACAATGCAAGAAGAAATATGAAAGCTAGAGACTCAAATGGAAAGCTCAAGTGACGCAGATATAATAGAAAAGTATAGTTCCCTACTCGAGCAGTTTAATAATATTTGATGATATGATTTTGAAAATAAAATTCACGGGGTAGCTCAGTGAATATGAGTACTCGAACTTTTAGAAAAAAAGCTCTCTGAGATATCTGGGGGACAAAGAACCAAGGTTGCCCTCGCAAAAGTACTCCTTCAAGCCCCAGACATACTCTTTCTCGATGAACCGACCAATTTTATAGATATGAGCTCTGTAGAATGGCTTGAAAACTATCTACAAAATAAATGGAACTGATGATATGTGATAGTATCTCATGATAGAGAGTTTTTAGATAAAACCTGCAACAAGACTTTAGAGATCCAACCCCAAAGAGCCGCAACTATGTATCATAGTTGATATACAGATTATGTTATAGAGCGTGAAAAGGTAGAGAAAATCAGAAATGATGACTGGGTCAGGCAGCAAGAGTATATAGGAAAACAGGAAAATCTTATAAATAGATTTCGAGCTGGATCAAGAGCAGGATGGGCAAAATCTCGAGAAAAAATGATTGGTAAAATGGAGAAACTTGAAAAGCCATTTATTCCGAAAAAACCTAAATTTTTCTTTGAATACTCGTGAGAATCTCCAGAAAAAATGCTCGTTTATAGAGATGCTTTCATTGGAAGGAGTGATAGTCTATTTTTTATTCCAGATATTACACTTCATAAGTGAATGAGAGTCTGAGTTGTCTGAGAAAATGGAGTTGGAAAGTCCACATTTATCAAAACAATTCTTGGACAAATACCCTTGCTTGAGTGATACCAATCTGTATGAAAAGCTAGTGAAATACTCTATTATTCTCAGATGCACGAAGAATTACATAGAGATCTTACTATGCGAGAAAATTTTCATAAACACGGAATAGCATATCCAGATGAGCACCTCATCTGACTCATCAAACACTATCTTTTTGAAAAAACTGATCTTGATAAAAAAGTATCAGAGCTCTCTGGAGGACAAACATCAAAGCTTTTGTTTGCAATACTCGGACAAAAGAAATCTAATCTTCTTATATTTGATGAACCCACAAATCATCTCGATTATGATACCAGAGAATCATTAGAGTCATCATTAAAAAACTATGATGGGACGATACTTTTTATATCTCATGATAGATATTTTGTAAATAAACTCGCGACACATGTCTGGTTTATTCATGATGGAGAACTCTCTCTAAGTTATGGAAATTATGAGGACTACCGATTCAAACTCGAGCATAAAATCGATATGGATATGCATCTATTTGATGAAGAGGCTGAGCTCAATTTAGTACTTGAAGATAAACTCTGAGAAAAAACCTTTAAAAGACTCAAAGATAAATTTTCAAAAGATAAGAAAAAAAGAAGAAGATAATACTTCTTCCTTTAATATCTTCCTGACTTCACACGTTGCACTTCTCTGGCTACTGAGTCTATATCACATCAATATGATTCTAATTTTTTCTCAGAGTTAGGTTGAAAGTAGAGATTTTCACAATAATCACTATGTACTTTTATAACCCTCTCTTCTGGAACTCAATAAGATGAAGCAAGTAGTATAAGTGATGAAAGAAAATCCATAATTGTTAAAAACTCAAAAGTAATACCTTTAATATAGGAAAATAGTATCGTCTCGTCAATTAAAAATTATACTTTTATTTCCAGCGGTTACAGTAGTAGACTTAGACTATTGATTTTTTTAGCTATTGGGATAGTATATAAGCTATTATTTTATAAAAAATGATTATGAAAGACTTACTCAAACATCCTTTTGTGTTAACGGCTTTATGATTTTTTGTAGTGGTTATAGTTACCGTATCTCTCCTGCTCTCATGAAGTAAGGAATCAGTTACGATTGATACAAGTGCAGGTCAAATAGTGGAAACAGTAGGTAATCAGGTAGATAATATACTTACTGATACACCTGAAATCGCTCAGGAGACAGATGCTATTATTCCAGAAGCTCCAATTGATGATATATGAACTCCTCTTGTAGAAGAAGAATATTCTCTGTGAGCTCTTATCCTTGATAACTTCTGACCAATGATCGGGATCACTTCCCCATACACACTCACATGAAAAGCACCTAGATCATGGTTCTTTGAGTGATCATTTCCTGTGACTCTTATGACTTTGGGAGAAGACATGCTATATGAAGCACCTGCAACCGGAGCATGGCTCGAAGCCATATGAGATAGTGATGAGCTCTGAGCTGATGATATGATAGATTTTAGTGCTACTATAGAGTTTATAATCCCTGAAGATTCAACAGGTGAAGCAAAAATTAGATTTACTCGTGAAGACATGAGTTGAGAAACTGATGGAGAATATATAGAAGAACAAGTTTTTCTCCTAGACTAATAACACTATAAAATAAAGACTCTTACAAATGAGAGTCTTTATTTTATAAGAAAATTTTGATTTTCATTTGCTCTTGCCTATACTCTGCAGTGCTCAATAAAATACATATACGGACTTTTAGCTCAGTTGGTAGAGCAGATCCCTCTTAAGGATAAGGTCCCGGGTTCGAGCCCCGGAGGGTCCACCATTTTTCTTTTAAAAAAAACACCTAAGTTATAGGTGTTTTTTTAATTATTTCTTTGCTATTTTAAATCCATCATATGTATTTTTTGCATCCTTAGCTTTCTTTCCTCATATATACTGAAACGTATCTGGATCAGCTCACTCTATAAGGTTGAAGTTATAATACACATTATCTGTATCTTTCCCGAAACTATTCCCAGAATTATCTCCATCTATATATTCAAATGTCTTTGGATCAGCTCCTCCTATAATAAAATTTCTATGGTATACAGAGCTCTTATCTACTCAAAAACCACCATCTAAATATCTAAACTCATCCGGTTTTGTCCCTCGAGATTCTGTGAGGTTAATCGTTTGATAATAAAGGTTATCTTTATCTCTTGCAAAATCTTCTCAAAAACCACTTCCTCCAATATAAATAAAGGAATCCGCATGAGCTCCTTTTATTGTTTTTCATTTATAAAAAGCATATTTTTCGTCTTTAGCATAGTCTCATGAAATATAGAGAAATGTTCGAGCTGTAGAACGAGGAAGGACTTCATTTTTATAATATATATTATCCTTGTCCTTTGCAAAATTATTTCATAGATGTCTAAAAGTTGTGAGTTCTACTCATGTTATAATACTTTTTCCGAAATATGCTTTATTTTTATCCCGAGAAAAATCACCTCACATAAATTTAAAAGTGAGTGGATCAGCATCAGTAACTATTTCATTTCCATAATATACATTATTTCTATCTCTTGCAAAAGCATCTTCTACATGAGAAAACGTTCTAATATCTGCTCACTCTATAAGATTAGTACCATAGAATACTTTTGTTTTATCTTTTATAAAATCCTTTCCGAGATGACTAATAGAAGAGAGATCTATCCCCTCTATTTCACTAGTAGCATGATATATGTTCTCAATATTTTTAACAAAATCCTCTCAAACATGTGATATCCCAGTGGATTC
This sequence comes from uncultured Candidatus Altimarinota bacterium, assembly GCA_937931775.1. Classification (GTDB taxonomy): domain Bacteria; phylum Patescibacteriota; class Gracilibacteria; order BD1-5; family UBA6164; genus JAACSU01. Next base: position 4,243 of record CALHAQ010000105.1, read on the forward strand.
TATACCTCTTACGATAGTATCTTTAAAATAAATATTATCTTTATTTCTGATAAAGTTTCCACCAATATATGAAAGAGTTGCGGTATCAAATCCCTTCATTAATCTGTGTTGATAAAATGTTGAAGTATTATCACGAGCAAAATCATTCCCTATATGATTGAAAGAAGCTCTATCCGCTCATTCTACAAGTCTATTTCCATAATATACCTGCTCTTCGTCCTTTGTATAAAGTCCTCCTATAGCAGAAAATGTTTCTGGGTCTGCTCATACGATTTCAGCACAATCATAATATACTTTAACTGCATCTTTTGAAAAATCTCAAAAAAGTAGTTCATAGCTATCAAAATCTGCTCAGAGTATTACTCCACCATTACACATGACATACTTCGCTTCTACCTTTTCTTGCTCTTGAGCTGCAACTGCGGCAGCTGCAGCTATATCTTGAGCATCTTCCTTTTTATCAGAGCCGCAACTAGATAATACAAAAACACTAACTACTAAAAGAGAAACAATCTTATTCATAAACGGCTACATGTAATATAAATTATTACATATATTAATATACAAAAATGAGATATTTACAAGAGATAATGCGGATACTGGCATAGACTAATCCTCAAATCTTAGCATATTAAAAGAGCATGAATATATCATGCTCTTTTTCTAATAACAATGAAATTCCAGTTAGAGATAACTCGGAAATCTCACATAGTGGCATGTGTATCCATTTGGATTTTCTTGAAGGTAATCCTGATGATAAGCCTCAGCCGGATAAAATCACTCAAAACTCTCCAAAGTTGTAGCAACAGGAGCCGTCCATCTCCCAGAGTTATTTACTATCTCGATAAATGCTTCTGATTGGATCTTCTCATCACTATTCCTATAAAATATAGCTGATCTATAGGATGATCCTCTGTCATTTCATTGTCTATCTTTTGTAGTTGGATCATGAATCGCAAAGAAAAAATCTAAAATATTCTGAAAGCAGGTGATATCACTATCGTAGCTGATCTCTATAGCTTCTGCGTGTCCTTCATGGTCCCTATATGTTGGATCTGCAACGCTTCATCCCATATATCCTACCTGAGTATCAGTCACTCCCTCTCTCTTTCGAAAGAGTTCTTCCATTCCCCAGAAACATCCTCCTGCAAGATACGCTTTTTGTATATTTTTTTCAGTCATTATAATTTTATTATTCAGGTATAAACTTGAGTGATATAGAGTTTACGCAGTGACGGGTATTCTTCTGCGTCAGCCCTTCTCCTATAAATACATGTCCTAAATGCCCCTGACAATTCGCGCAGACTATTTCTGTGCGTCTTCCATCTATATCGTCATGATGTTCTACAGCTCACAGTATCTCATCATCAAAACTTGGCCATCAGCATCATGCAGAAAATTTGTCTTCCGATTTATAGAGCTCACTATCACACTGCCTACATACATAGACTCCTGGTTCTTCTAGGTCATTGTATTCTCCTGTTCCTGGCATTTCTGTACCTTTATCTATGATTACTCTTTTCTCTTCTGCATTTAATATATTGTATTCGGTCATAGTCTATTAGTTAGGAAATAATATAGCTATTATATCGTGATATCTTAAATATACATGAAATTTTAAAAGATTTCTCGAAATCCCTTTTCTGGCTCATCGTAGGTCACGAGCTGCAAGTCTTTTATGAGCCAAAGCTTGTTTGAAACCGACTCTAATAAATCTCTATCATGTGATACAATCAGCGTTGTTCCCTGAAAGCTTTGGAGCATTTTTTTAATTACCTGTTTCGAGTGAATATCTAGATGATTTGTAGGTTCATCCATCACGATGATATCTGGCCGAGAGAGAAGCATTTTCGTAAGTGCTACTTTCGCTCGTTCTCCTCCTGAGAGTGTTGCTATCGTCTGATCGACTTTATCCCCAGTGATAAGCAGTCCTCATAGCATGGTCCTGATTTCTCGCTCATTTTCATAATCTTTTCATAGCTCAGCTATGATACTTATGCTCGTATCAAGTCCCTCAAGTACCTGCGCGTATCATCCTATTTTTACTCGCTCGTTTATCTCGCTCACTCCATCAAGCGCTGTAAGCTCTCAGAGAATAGTTTTTAATAATGTAGTTTTTCAGGCTCCATTTTTCCCAATAATTCCTATTTTATCTTGTTTGTGTACTTCTATTTCTTCTGGGAGAGTCACCAGTGGATAGCTATATCCAACTTCTATATTCTTGAGTCGCATGATCACTTCGGGGAGTCTCATGTTTGGCCTGAGAGTAATATATTTTCCCAGCGTTTCATTCTCTGGCTTTTGTATTATATCGAGTTTGTTCAGGGCCTTTATTCTACTCTGGACGCTCGAGGCCTTCGCTGAGTTTGCTCTAAACCTATTGATATATACTTCTTGAGTTTCTATTTCTTTTTGCTGATTATTATAATCTCGCATCTGCTTATCGTATCGCTCCTGTTTTTCTTCTATATAATAATCATAGTTCCCCGCGTAGTTATGTATTCGCTTTCCAGATATTTCTGCGATTCGCTCGCAAGTATTATTGATAAATCTCACATCATGAGAAATAGACACAATAGATTTCTTCCATTGTTTGCAGAAATTTTCCAGGAAAATAATTCCATCAATATCCAGGTGATTCGTCGGCTCATCGAGGATAAGTAGATCTACCTCCGCTATAAGAAACTTCGCTATCTGCACCTTGGTCTGTTCTCCTCCTGAGAGCTGGAGTACATTATA
>CALHAQ010000106.1 GCA_937931775.1 uncultured Candidatus Altimarinota bacterium
AGCGTATTAATTTATAAGAGCGTATTTATACGAGCGGGATTATATGAGAGTTTTAGGTGAATGCAAGTTTTTTCTAGTATTTTTCTTGCATTAGTTTAAAAAACAATAGAATAAGCTTACATATCCAGAGAGAACATGAAGGTAGAGGCCTAATGATTGTTCCAGCAACCTGTTTTGTCAAAGAAAAAAGGTGCTAATTCCTCCCCTATTATTAGGGAAAGATGTAGAAAAAATTAAATTAAAATTTTTCAAAAGCTTTTCCATGACCTGGAAAAGCTTTTTTCTATAACTGAATATGTATATTTTTATTTTCTAAGATTTACAATCTATGAAACATTATATATCTGCAGAATCTGTGACTGCAGGACATCCTGATAAGATGTGTGATCAGATTAGTGACGCTATACTTGATGCTTGTCTTGAGCAAGATGCTGACTCGCGTGTAGCATGCGAATGTATGACTACCACTGGAACCGTAATAGTGAGTGGAGAGATTACAACAAAAGCTTGGGTAAACTTTCAGGATATTGCCAGGAAAGTTGTTCGAGACATTTGATATGATAGTCTTGAAGCTGGTTTTAGTGCTGATGATGTATCTGTTCAAATTCTTATCAATTCTCAATCACCAGATATCGCGCAATGAGTAGATACAGGATGAGCAGGAGATCAAGGTATTATGTTTGGTTACGCAAGTAATGAAAATGACGCATATATGCCAACACCTATATATCTAGCTCATAAACTAGCAAGAAGACTAGAAAAGGTTCGAAAAGATGGAACACTTTCATATTTACAGCCAGATTGAAAAACACAAGTTAGTTGTGAATATGAGGATGGGGCTGTAAAAAGAATTGATGCAGTGGTAATATCAAATCAACACCTCGAGAGTGTATCTATGCAAGATTTAAGAGAGTGAATCACAAAACATGTAATTAAACATGAGCTTTCTGAGTTAATAGATGATAAAACTGTTTTTCATATTAATCCGACTGGAAAATTTGTAATATGAGGTCCAAAATGAGACTGTGGACTTACAGGTAGGAAAATTATAATCGATACTTATGGTGGTATTGGAAGACATGGTGGGGGAGCATTTTCATGAAAGGATCCTTCAAAAGTTGATAGATCTGCAGCATATATTGCTCGTTATCTAGCAAAAAACATAGTTGCCTCTGGTATATGTGATACATGTGAAATTCAACTTGCATACGCGATATGAGTAGTAGAGCCTGTTAGTATCTTTGTAGATATGAAAAGTCCTAAAGTCGAGACAGACATTGTAGTGAAAGCCATAGAAGATAATTTTGATCTTTCACAATGAGGAATCATTTCGTTTTTAGATCTCAAAAAACCTATTTTTGCAAAAACTGCTACTTACTGACATTTCTGAAGAGATGATGTAAGTTGGGAGGAATTAAATAGTATAAATATATTTAAAAATCTTATCTAAATTAGAGATCGTAACACTCCTTGCAATTATATGAAAAATATCTAGAATATATCTAGATATTTTTTGTTCCACTAAACATGAGAAAAATTTGTATTATAGAAGATGATCTTGGGATTTCCTCATCTTTAAAACTATATTTAGAGAACTCTGACTTCAACGTGATTACTTATAATACTGGTGAAGATGCAGATAAATATATTATTAAAGAATTACCTGATTTGGTTATACTTGATATAAACTTACCTGGTAAGGATGGTATTGAAGTTTGTAGTGAAGTTAGAAAAACTTCTAGTGTCCCTATAATCATGCTTACAGCAAGAGGTTGAGAAATGGACAGAGTAACAGGTTTAGAATCTGGAGCTGATGACTATATCGCAAAGCCCTTTTCTCCAAGAGAATTATTAGCTCGAATAAACTCAATTTTAAGAAGGTCAGTTTCTGATGATATGCAAGCTACAAGCAATAAAATAGTTCAGGGAAATATAACTATAGATACCGAAAAAATGGAGTTATTTGTAAATGAAGAATCTGTTGCTATAACAAAAAACGAGTATGATATTCTAGAAAAAATATTCTTAGAGAATGGAAAACTAGTCTTGCGTGAAACTCTTATGAAAGAAGTTATCTGATATGATAACTATGTCTATGATAGAACTATAGACACTCATATTAAGAATTTGAGAAGAAAGCTCTGAGATAAAGATATTATTCTTACTATCAGAGGAAAATGATATAGATTAAATAAATAAAATGTCGCTATCTCGGAAATTTGTATTAGTACTTATTATAAGTGTTTGTAGTATCGCTATAATTAATATAGCTGCTTTTTATACTTTTTATAATTCCTATATTAGGCTCTATCTTTCCGAAAAAATTGATTCTCGTCAAGATGTTACTATAGAATACATCAATAATATCATTGAAAGACAGACTCTAGAAGATATAGATAATATTTTTAGTGATGCAGAACTTGAGTTTTTTGAGCTTCTTGATATTAATGATGGGAATATTCCTCTGGAAAAACAAGAAAATGTTTGAATTGTAGTTGATTATCTTATAAAAAGTTGAGTTTCAACAAAGTATATTGAAGAAATTATTCCCGAAAATAATCTAGAAAAAATATTAGATTTACTTAAAGATCCTGATAGTCCAGAAACTAATTTTATTAAGAGGCTTTTTATTTCATTAGTGGTCACAAATATACTTGTATTACTTACTATTGCAGGATGAGTCCTCTATTTTACAAAGAAGATTATTCTCCCAATAAAAAGAGCTACAAGAGAAATTAAAAAATCTAGACTTTGAAAAGACGCTCAAAAAATTGACTACAGTAACAAAAAAGATGAAATTGGTTTACTCATAGAATCAATAAATGGACTAAACAAAAGATTGTCAGTTCAGGAAAAAATC
>CALHAQ010000107.1 GCA_937931775.1 uncultured Candidatus Altimarinota bacterium
ATACACAAACACATGTCAGATTTTCCGAAAAAGTACAACCCAAAAGAATTTGAAGCATCTATTTATAAATCATGGGAAGAGAATGGTTTATTTAAACCACAAGAGTCTAGGACAGGGGATTCCTACTATATTCCTATGCCACCTCCTAATGTAACCAGCGTCTTACATGTAGGACATTCAGTAATGCTCACTCTCGAAGACATTATGACCAGATATCATAGGATGAAGTGAGATACTACACTACTTCTTCCTGGAACGGACCATGCTGGTATCTCTACCCAAGTAAAAGTAGAACAAAAACTCGCATCACTATGAATAGATAAATCAGCTATGAGTAGAGATGAGTTTTTAGACGAGTGTTGGAAATGGAATAAAGAATATGGTGGTAAAATTCAAGATCAATTTCGTAGCATGGGGACGAGTTGTGATTGGTCAAAAGAAAAGTTTACTCTGGATGATGATATGAACACAAGGGTTATCAAAGCTTTTAATCTTCTTCATGAAAGAGGGCTTATATATCAGGGAGAATATATGGTGAATTATGATCCAGTTCTTAAGACGGTTATATCTGATCAAGAAGTAGTGCATAAAGAAGAAGCAGGGAAACTCTATCACGTAACATATTTTGTCTCAGGAAGTGACGCAGAGGTAGTAGTAGCTACTACGAGGCCAGAAACTCTTCTATGAGACGTTGCTGTTGCAGTCCATCCTAAAGATAAAAGATATAAAAAATTACTCAAAGCAGGAAAAAAACTCATTCTTCCGATAGTAAATAAAGAAATTCCACTCATTGCTGATGAAATGTGTGATATGGAGTTTGGTACAGGAGCAGTAAAAATCACTCCTGCTCATGATGCAAATGACTTTGAAGTAGGAAAGCGTCATTGATTACCTCTTAATAATATTGTGCTTTGAAAAGATGGGTGTATGACCGAGGTTGCTGGTATTTTTGCTGGTCAAGATTTTCTTACTGCTCGTGAAAATATAGTTGCTCTTCTTAATAGCAAATGAAATTTATTAAAAGTTGAGGACCATAAAGCAAAAGTAGGATACTGAGAACGAACATGAGCTAAGATAGAAACAATTATATCAAAACAATGGTTTGTAAAAATTGATCCAATAGCTAAGAAAGTTATAGCTGGATACAAAAAGAAAGAATATGAAATAATTCCAAAAAGGTATAACAAAGTATTTGAAGATTGGATATTTAATTTGCGCGACTGGTGTATATCTCGTCAGCTTCAGTGGGGACATCAAATACCTGTATGGTATACTCAAAGTGGAGAGATTGTTGTAGCGGAAAGTGAAAAACAAGCCTATGAAAAAGCAAAAAAACTACATTGAGATGACGTAACTCTCACTCAAGATGAAGATGTACTCGATACATGGTTCTCAAGTGCTCTCTGGCCATTTGCTACTCTTTGATACGATATGTGGGAGTGAGAACAACCAGATTTATTTAAACAATTTTATCCAGCTCAAGTATTAGAAACAGGGCATGATATTATATTTTTCTGGGTAATTAGAATGTTATTGTTTTGATATGAGTTTACAGGAGAAACTCCATTTAAGGCCGTATATCTCCATGGTCTCGTAAAAGATAAAGTGGGAAGAAAAATGAGTAAGTCTCTGTGAAATGGTGTTGATCCTATTGATATGATTGAACTATATGGTACTGATGCCCTCAGGATGACTCTTTCTATTGGTAATACTCCAGGAAACGATCTGAAATTCGATGAGGAAAATGTGAAAAGTAACATGATATTTATCAATAAACTCTGGAATGCGAGTAGATTTGTTCATGGGAGTACTCAGATAAAGAACTTTTCTTTTGAAAAGACACAAGAAAGACTCATAAAAAATTATGATGAACTCATGTTACATGAGAAATGGATTCTTTCAAAAGTTTCAGGACTAGTGAGTCTTGTATCTGAGTCTATGGAAAACTATAGCTTTTCTGAAGCAGGATTAGAACTCTATACTTTTACAAAAAACAGATTTTGTGATTATTACATAGAAGAATTTAAACTCGCAAAAGAAAACTCTCAGTATGGTGAAGATGTTATTTTATATTCATTTCATATACTTTTGAGACTTTGGCATCCATACATACCATTCGTTACAGAAGAACTTTACGGTAAGTTATGATTTTCAGGTGATCTCATTATAAGTGAGTGGCCAACAGTCTCTCTAGAAGAGGACAAAGAAGTCGAAAAAGCTCACAGCCTATTTGTAGAAGTTATACGAGAAGTAAGAAAACTCAGAGCAGAAAATAATATTATGCCTAATAAATCCATTAAACTTCAGATTTATGCAAAAAATAAAAATGCTGAGATTCTTTCAGGATGTCTTGATCTTCTTGGTGGTATTGTAAAGTCTGATGAAACAAAAATAATAGATAAAAAGCTCTCAGATCCAAATCTGGTATACAGCGTCATAAAGTCATGAGTAGAAGTATATGTAGATACTTCCAATGCTATTGATGTAGAATCTGAGACAGAAAGGCTTAAAGAACAAATAGTAGATACAAAACTCTATATCTCTATCCTTGATAAAAAGCTTCTCAATGAATCATTTACTCGCAATGCCCCCAAAGACCTTGTGCATGCTGAGATGGGTAAAAAGCAGCAAGCAGCAGTAAAACTCGAA
>CALHAQ010000108.1 GCA_937931775.1 uncultured Candidatus Altimarinota bacterium
CATAGAAAAGAAAGGAGCCTTAGGGTGAACACTCAAATGAATATGACGAATACTCAGGTGTATGCCCTGGAATAAATGAGGATATGATCCTGTAGATAAACAATAAGAATTTGACATAAGTATTAATAATGCTTATAAATAATAATATTACTTATAGCTATTTATCTATGCAAGAAATCCTAACTGGATACGAAAAATACGATGAATCAGGCTCTAATATTAGTATTGCTATGTCGATCGAGGAAATAGAAGTATCTATGAGAGATAGAGATCCTGAAAAATATGGGGATTTTGATGAGGTGCTTGCAAAAGTAGAGCTTACTCTCAGGCTTATGAGAATCCCAGAATATAAAAAAAGGGCAAGACTCTTTGATTTAGTCTATCATGCAATGAGATTTATTGATGACGTTGTAGATGGAGATACTAAGCCACCTCTCCCTCTATCAGATCGTAAAAGTTTAGTAGAAAGTATCATGTTTGCAGATATTTCTGAAATTAGAAATCCATTATACCGAGAAATGATTCTAGAAATTCAAGAAATATGAAAAAATCTCTGAGTATATGATGAAATGATGAAGGGGATTTCACAAATCATAATTTCGATGAAGTTTGATTTAGACCGAATCATGGATACTGACAAAGTAAGAAGTAGGGATGACCTAGAAGAGAATTTTCATAAAATGGATATAATCGGAACCATTGCAGGAACAGCAATTATTTTTTGAATAGACCCAAGAGAATCTATACCTCTTATTACTCCTCTTTGAGAGGCATGTAGAGTCATGTACAACCTAAGAGATTTTTGAGAAGATATTGTTGCGGACCTAATAAATATCCCAAGAGAAAGTTTAGATATATTTGGTATATCGATGTCAGATATAGACTCTGTAAAAGAATCTGGAAAGCAGATTGATTACGCTAAACTTCCTGAATCAATAAAGCAATGGATGAGGTCTGAAATTCAAAAGATAGATGAACTGCTTGATACACATCAAAAAAATATGGAGCAAAATATTAGGTTTAGTGATAATAAGAAAATACTTCAATGATATAGGAATCTTATTTTAAAAAAATTGGTATTTCCAAAAACATATACAAACGAGATATTTGAACGAATACCTAGGATTCTAGAAGATATATGAAGTGAAAACTTGCAATTACATAATTTTTAATATAATAACGGGGCCTTGTAAAGGAAGCTAAGACCTAAATTATAGCATTATAGCTATTTTAAGAGAATATAGCGTCATTACCTTTTATTTTTTTATTATAATATTATGGCTGGAAAAAAGTATAAAAAAGCTACAGAATTCCTCAAAGAAGGAATGCAGTATAGTGTAGCCGAAGCAGTTGAACTGCTTGAACAAACAAATACTGTAAAATTTGATCCTACAGTAGAGATTCATTTCAATCTCAATCTTGATCCAAAACATGTAGACCAGATGATCAGAACTACTGCTAAGCTTCCTCATGGAACTGGTAAAACTGCAAAAATATGCGCATTTTCTGATACTCATTCTGCTGCTGATCTCAAAAAAGCTGGTGCAACAGAGGCAGGTGGTGAAGACCTTATAGCTGATATCGCAGCTGGAAACGTAGCTCTTGATTTTGACAGCTGTGTTGCTACTCCATCTATGATGAGACATCTCGGGAAAATCGCGAGAGTACTCGGACCAAAAGGACTGATGCCAAATCCTAAAACGGGAACAGTTGGTGAAGATCTTGTTGCTGTAGTAACTGATATTGCAGGAGGTACATTTGAATTTAGAACTGACAAACATGGAAATGTTCACTCTATCTTCGGAAAACTCTCATTTGGGAAAGAAAAACTTATAGAAAATCTCGAAGCTTTTCTTGCTACTATTCAAGATGTTAAGCCAAGTGGATCAAAAGGAAAATATATCAACTCTGCAGTAGTATGTAATGCTATGGGACCTGGTATTAGGCTTAACATGAATACTGATGAAGCGTAATTACTCTTAGAAATAAAAAAACACTTTCAGTATTGGAAGTGTTTTTTTATTTCTTCACTATTTTATCAAGTGTCTGCATCTTAAGTAAACTATTAAATCCTCTTTGCAAGTTTCATAGAACATCCGTGGTATAGCAGTCTGATTTTTTTTCGCAATAAATGTCTTTGGTACAATCTGTAAGTCAGATCTCTTCTCATACAGCAAGAAATATATCATAAAGTGATATTTGATTTGTATCCATAGCAAGCATAACTCCTCCTCCACGTCCCTGTTTTGAGATAAGAATACCAGCCTTATGTAGATCAGGAATGATCCTCCTCAAGCATGTCTCACTCATACCTTCGTGTGCGACAATATCTTTTATTTGCACAAGCCCTCATACATCTGCTATATAGCAAAGAGCCTTAAGAGCATCATCTCATGTTTGCGAAAGTTTTATCATCTTATATTTTTAATACATCATCAAAAGTATCAAGTTTATCTCCTAGTATATGCGTATGAATAGCATTTCGAGTCGTTAACAAACCAAGTACAGAAGCTTGTTTCCTCCTATCAGAAACAGGAGCTTCGATAAGCTCTTCTATATAACTATATCCAAGAGTTAAAATTTCTGGAATCTTCATACCAATAATACTCTCTCCAAAGACGCTCGCACACGCAGTAGTAATAATTGCAGTATCTCCCTCAAATGACCAAGCCTTAATAGTCTCTCCATCAAGCTTTATATATACCTTAAGATCATCTCAACAAGTACGATTTTCCTCCCAGAATGATATATCATACTCTGGAAGTACTCATCTATTTAGTGGAGTTTTACTATAATATGTAATTGTCTCGTTATACATTATTTTAAATCATTAATAGCGTTTTCTAGTGTTTCAAAAAACAGGTCAAGGTCTTCTCTTGTATTATATATTTGTAAACTCATACGACAAGTATGTGTCTGTCATACATACTCCATAAATGGCTCAGCGCAATGCTGTCCAGCCCTCACGCATATATTTTTATCAGCAAGATAGTCAGAAATATCAAAGCTATGTACTCACGTGACTGCAAAGGTAAATACTCCTACTCTATCCTTTTTCTTAGATGAACCTATAAGTGTAAGTCCAGAAATTTTTACAAATTTCTCCAGACTATATTCCACAAGATCTGCTTCTATCTCCTCAAGTTTCTTATATCCTCAAATACTCTCTAGATACTCAAAAGCTCGAAGTATACTCACAGCTCCTGAAAGGTTTGGAGTTCCTGGTTCAAATTTATCTGGGAGTTTGTTACTATGCGTAAAACTCTTTTGTTTTACTTCTCCTATCGCTCCTCCACCTGAAAATATTGGTTTCAACTTCATGAGAAGTTCTTCTTTTGCCCAGAGTACCCCTATTCAGCTATCAGCAAAGACCTTATGACCAGTAAAGAATAACGCGTCACAGCCAAGCTCAGAAACATTCACACTAAAGTGAGGAACACTCTGAGATGCATCTACAATCAGGAGAGGTTTTTTATTACCATAATGCGCTCTAAGAGTATAATTTACTTTCGCAATATCAAAGACCTGTCCCGTAGTATTACTCACATGAGCGAGTGATACTATTTTGACGCTACTATTCAGCTTAGATTTCAAATCTTCATAATCTATATCAAAATTATCTGTCACTCATACAAACTCAACATTGATTCCATAATCTTCTTTGAGAATGAGCCAAGGAACCACATTGGCATGATGCTCTACGACACTCACAATAACTGTGTCTCATTTTTTGAGCAGCTTTGTTCTCCAAATACTCTGAGCTAATAGATTTAATGCGTAGGTAGAATTTCCACTATAGATTACTTCTCTCCAAGAGTCAGCTCCAATATGCTTCGCAACTATCTTTTTAGAGTCCTCATAGAGTTTTTCTGATATTTCTGAGATATCATAACTCCCGCGATGAATATTCGCGTAACTACTCCTCAAATACTCAGCAACTCCGTCTATTACCATATCAGGTTTTTGACTTGTTGCGGTACTATCAAGGTAGACTAAATCAGGATGAGTAGTAAATATAGGGAAATCTTTTTTAATATTTGACATTTATATATTTTATGTAAAATAATTTACGATTTATACTAACCGAAATCTTAATAATTGGGATAGGTGTTTAGTATAAGCGAAAGGATAGAATGCTGCCAGCAGCTATATGTTTAGTGCTATTTTTCGCATTAATGTGGTTAATATGCACAGGACTAAGTGGAGGATAAATTCCTCTTTTAAAAAATGGTTTTCGGCTCAGGCCGGAGCCTTTATTTTTGTTTTATCCTCTCTAGAATTCTTTCTTTCACGTCATTATATAGTTCTTCATGCTGTTCTTCTAGGTCTCCGAATATTTTTGCGATATAGCTCTCGAGCATAAGGACTGTTGCATCCTCTCTTGGAAGTCCTCGACTACGGAGATAAAAGAGTTTGTCGTCAGAAATACGCTCCATATTACAGGCATGAGACGCTTTTACATCATTACTATGTACGAGCAGAGTTGGGAGTCCTCTGACTTTACCTGTGGTTCAGAGGAAAATATTCTCTTCTACAAGATATCACTCAACCTTTTCGATTCACTCAGTAATATGAACAATCCCATCAAGGTCTATTATTCCACCATCAGATACAAAGCTCACAATATTCATATCAAGAAAAGCTCATGACGCTGATAGCTCTCCATTTATTTTTGAAGTAATTTTTTCTCAAGTAGAGCTGAGAAGCGCAAATACCTCACACCTACTATCCATACCATTAATTAGAAAGTGTTTATTAAAAGTAGCCTCTGTCTCAAAATATCCAAAGTATTTGAGAGAAGCTCCTTTTCCAAAAGTAACTTGCTCGAGCTTGTCTGCTTCATCATATATTCTTGCTGATACTCAATCTGCAATGTGTACGTGTGACTGGATATCACTACTCATATAGAGTTTATTTTCTGTAAGATTCATAGCTTGTTAAATATTTTTATTTTTAAAATTCATTCGTAAGAGTTTGAGTTTCTCTAGATCAATAACTGGGGCTGGTTTCTCAAAAGCGAAACTGGTTCAGCATCAACATCTATCTTCTACCTCATCACTGGCAAATATATATCTGGACTTTGCTTCTCATGTATGATCTGCAACTACTACCCTTGTTATCTTCGCATTCTCGAGATATTCTCGATCTGTTTTAGGAACATAGAGATCAAAGCCATACTCACTTTGCAGCTTATCTATATCATCTTCTATCTCAAACTCACTACTCATATCTATCTTTGTTCCACTACAACCAGCCTCATAAAAAAACACTTTGAGTTTCTTTACTCCTGTCTCTTCAAATTCGGATACTGTTTTTTTATCGAGTGTAAGCATTAAAATATATTATGAGAATTTATTTCGCTTGATAAAGAATCATTTATCTTTATTTCCTGATCTTTTAAATAATTATACCTTCACAATGCAGGTTTTTCTTCTAAGTCACTCACATCTAAGTAATAATTAGTCTCCATATTAGTATATTCTGTAAATAGTTCTTTAGTTTTTGGGAAATATACAAATGCTTTTGCATATATTTTCTCTCGCATAAACTGTCGTTTATCTCTTAGTTTAGACAATTCGTCACTTAGTCTATAATAGTTATCTTCATCTTCTTTAACCATCTTATCTGATGCTTTTTCATTATGCAAAGATATTTCTAATAATTCCTTCTTAAAATCTACATCATCTGATAAGCTTTCTTCATCGTCACAAATTGTTTGATAATTCCAGAATAGTTGCATTAATTCTTCTCACTGTTTTCTAAGGTCAATATAGTTAGATGATTTAGCTTGAAAGTACACTCATACAAAACCTATTATTCATCATACTACAACTCATTTCAATCACTCTGAAATATCACTTAATAATAAACATACTGTGATTCATCAAATAATTAATAATGTAAGTATAACTCTCATAAATTGTTTTAAATAGATTATCCAATACTTCCTTCCATCTCCATAGAGATAAGTACATTCATTTCGCTCGCATATTCGAGTGGGAGCTCTTTTACGATTGGAGAAATAAAACCATTTACAATCATTGCAGCAGCTTGTTCTTCATCAATCCCTCTTGATTGGAGATAAAAGAGATCATCTTCATTGATTTTTCCCGCACTCGCTTCATGAGCTACAATAGATTCAGAATTATCACATTTAATCTCTGGAATCGTATCAGATCCTGAGATATCATCTAAGAGAAGTGCATCACACTCTATTTTCGTCACAGATCCGGTTGCTCCAGCCTTGATGTCCACGAGGCCTCTATATGTCGATAATCCTCCTGCTTTGGAAATAGACTTAGACACGATAGAACTTGAAGTATTTTTTCAGATATGAATTACTTTTGCTCCCGTATCTTGATTTTGTCCAGCATTTGCAAAAGCAATACCAAGATGGTCAGCACGAGAATTGTCTCCAATAAGAACACTACATGGATAGAGCATCGTAGTATTACTTCCCATATTTCCTCCTACCCATTCCATATATCCACCCTCTTGTACAAGAGCTCTTTTCGTATTGAGATTATAAGTATCAAGTGACCAATTTTCAACAGATGAGTATCTCATAGTAGCATTTTTCCCTACAAATATCTCTACTCATCCAGCATGTAGAGAGTTTTCATCATATTTTGGAGCGCTACATCCCTCAATGTAATGAGCTTCAGCATCATCCTCTACGATGATCATTGTATGTTCAAACTGTCCACCTTTTTT
>CALHAQ010000109.1 GCA_937931775.1 uncultured Candidatus Altimarinota bacterium
TACAAACTGTTCTTCAATGAATGAAATCTCTCCAAATAGAAGCTCAAGCAAAAGAAATACAAAAATATGTCCTGAAACTTCAAAAAGATTTACATAGCTATGAAGAAGTATTTGGAAAACTAGGGAATTCTCTAGGAACTACAGTAAATCATTATAATGTAGGGAAAAAGCGTCTGGAAATAATAGATAAAGATATACTCAAGATATCTCCTGATGCAAAGCCTTCTGAGAGTAATATACTCGATTTAGATACACCTTTTAGAGAAAAATAAGAAATATCTCTCCAATTTCGTCAATCTATTTTCATATAAAGTCTTACCTGCTTCTTACATTGTGTGTATTATACTCGTGCTAGTAAAATATTTTTTACTGTATATTTCTTAATTTTTCGAGTTATGAAAAAATTAACACTGTTTATAAGTATTATGTTACTACTTGGTATATCTACTGTTAGTGCTATGGAGGTTCAAGCTACATCAGCTATGAAAGTAGACGCTAAACCTATGCATATGACTGCTGAAGATAAGGAGGCAACAGCTGATATGAGCGAAGAAGAGAAAAAGGCATATATGATGGAAAAAAGAGCTGAGTTTGAGGCTCTATCAGATGAAGAAAAAGAAGAGATTAAAGCAGAAAGAAAGGAGGAAATGATGGAGAAAAAAGAAGAAATGATGGAAATGAGAGATGAAGCAAAATGAGATGTAAAAGAGAATAGAATGGAGGCAAAACAAAATAGAATAGACTTTAAAGATGAAAATAAAGATGCTATAGATGCTATAAAGCAGACTCTTTCTGATGAAGAAAAAGATGAATTAGCTGACCTTAAAGAATCTTTCAAAGATGCGAGCTCTGCTCTGAGAGAGGAAATGAGAGATGCTGAGGATGAAGAAGCGAAAGAAGCTATCAAGGAAGAAATGAAAGAACTTGTAGATGCATATCAAGATGATATGGCTGAACTTCTATGAGATAATGAGCAAGCTCTTGAACTCCTAGAAGAAAGAATGGATGTACATGAAGCAAATAAAGAGCTTCGAGAAAAGAATAAAGAAATCCGAAGTGAGTACAGAAGTGAAAGAAAAGAATATGTACAGCAATATAAAGGAGCGTTTGTAAAAAGAATAGGAAACAAGCTTGATAAAATTCCAGCTGATAAACTAGAAACAGCTCTTGGAAAAATCGATGCTCTTATAGAAAAAATAGAAAACGATTCTAGACTTTCTGATGAAGCAAAAGAAACTAAAATTGACGCAATAGCTGCGCTCAAAGAAATAGTTGAAGAAAGAATAGAAGCAATAGAAGAAGATGAAGATCTTACAGAAATTATAGATGAACTTCTAGAATAATTTCTCTTAAACAAAAAAAATCTCAGAATTTAATCTGAGATTTTTTTATGTTATTTCTAATAATTCTATTATAGCTTCAAATCCTGTTTTATTATGAGTTGAGATATAAAGAACTTTCTTCTTATAAAACTTTTTCTTGAGTTCAATAAGCATATGTCATGAAATCATATCTATTTTATTAAACACATAGATTCTTTCTTGCTTGGCTCAAATCTTATCAAGTATATCATCAACCACTTGTATTTTTTCATCTATCTTAGGATCGCTGGCATCAACCACATGAAAAAGTAGATCTGATTCTATAGAATCTTCTAAAGTAGAAGCAAAAGCATCTACAAGCTCAGGTGGTAAATCTCTAATAAAACCAATAGTATCAGAGAGGAGTACTTCTTTTCACTTTACATATTCTCCCTGTGGAGTATTACTTGGAGCAATCCACATTTTTCATACGCTTGTTGATAAAGTTGCAAAAAGCTTATCTTCACTCAGTACTCATTTATTTGTTAGGGCATTTAAAAGAGTAGATTTTCATGCATTGGTATATCATACTATCCCTACTGTAAGAAAGCCTTTTTTCTTTCTTCCCTGACGATGTGTTTCACGAACTTTCGAGTATCCATCAAGCTTTTTTCTGATCTCTTTTTCTCTATTACTCAAGTGACGCTTCATAATCTCTGTATTGGTTTCACCGGATCATTTTCATCCTTGTTTTCAAAGTTCCATTCACATATTAAATATTCTCGGTCACATATGTTTTATAGCTGCGAGTTCTATTTGAAGTTTTGTTTCTTCTGTTTTAGCATTTTTCTCAAATATCTTCAGTATCAAATCTACTCTATCCCATGCCACAGCTCAAATTTCTTTAAGATGAGAATTGAGATTATACATCTGATGTGGTTTGAGTATATTTCCAAGTACTAAAAGATTTGCTCACTGCAAGTGCATTTCATTTTTGATCTCATCAAGTTTTCATCATCCTATATAGGTTTTATAATCAGGAAGTGAGCGTTTTTGGATATGTTCTAAAATCACCACTCATCAAAAAGTCGTCACTAGATTTTCTAGTTCGATCATTCTATCTTCCATGTCTTTTTTTTCTTTCAAATCATGAGGCAGAATATCCGCAATAAAAACTTTGAGAGTTTCACTACCATCTCATACTTTTGCCTGCAGAGCTTCTAGATCTCTTTCACTCAGGTCACTATAATCTATCGTTCACATATTATAAGTACATATCAATACAATAGTAATCTATTCATGCCCTGCTTGCTGCCTCTCAATCTGAATCAGGATTATCTCCTACCATAATAAATTGTTTTTTATCCTTATTCGTACTTTCTATAATAGTTTCTATTCATTCAGGATGAGGTTTAGAGAAGTATACTTTATCTCTTCCATATACATTTACAAAGTACTTCTCAATATTTAGCTTTTTGATAGCATTTTCAAGAGTTTTATCCATATTATTAGAAAGAATATGGAAGGTATAATTTCAAGAATTATTTCTAATAAAATCAGTAAGAGCTCTATTTTCTACTATATCAGAAATAAAATCTGTCTCTGCTTTTAAAAGTATGGCATCAACAGAATCCTTTCACGCTTGTCCAATCTGTGTGATTATAAGCTCCGCAAACATATGAGAATTCATCTCTTTATGCTCTTTTTGTAATCACAGTTCTACTGAGAGTTTTTTCATATTTTCTCTTGCATAACTCCAGTCAATAATCAAATGAGCTATAGTGGCATCAAAATCAAAAATAATATCTGTATAATCTGAGTTCTCCAGATGTTCTATAAGTTGCTGTGTGTTATATGTTTTCATAAATAAATAATACCCTATTTAAAAGAAATGAGAAAAGTTTTTAATAAAATCTCTTAAAATAATAATACTGAAACTTAAGATTTATTTTACATTAGTTTTTACTATACTTCTAACATACAATATTTTTAATAAATCGGAGAACATGGATTACGATGTAGTGATAGTAGGATCAGGAAGTGCTGGACTCCCTGCTGGGATGTACGCAAGTAGATATAAACTCAAGAATGTAGTAATAGGAAAAGAACCAGGGTGAGCTCTTGCAACCAGTCATCAAGTTGAAAACTGGCCAGGAGTACTCTCTGCACCAGGAAAAGAAATCATGGATAGTTTTGCTGAGCATGCTATAAACTCTGGGAGTGAAATAATTCAAGATACTGTCAGCTCTATAGAAAAAAATAGTGAGTGATTTATAGTAAAAACAACGAATAAAGAAATCACCTCAAAATATGTAGTACTCGCATCAGGAAATACTTATAGAAAACTCTGAGTTCCAGGTGAAGCTGAATTTCTTGGTAAATGAGTGAGTTATTGTGCTACCTGTGATGGAAATTTTTTCAAAAATAGAGATATAGTTCTCGTTGGTGGATGAAATACAGCTCTCACAGAAGCACTCTATCTCTCAGAGTTATGTAGTAAAGTGTATCTCGTACATAGAAAAGATACTTTTAGAGCTGAGGATATATGGGTAGATCAAGTAAAGAAAAAAGATAATATAGAGCTCGTACTCAAAGAAGAAGTAGATCATATCAGAGGGACTATGTTTCTCGAAGAAGTGGTTCTCAAAAGTGGAAAAGTACTCAAAGCTGATGGATTCTTCGTAGCGATTTGATCTGATCCATCTATAGATCTTGTCAAAGATATGAATCCAAAGGTGGATGATGAAAACTGTCTTGTAGTAGATAAGAGGCAAGAGACATCAGTAAAGGGTCTCTACGCAGCAGGAGATGTTACTACAAACTCAAATAAATTCAAACAAACGATTATGAGTGCTGCAGAATGATGTCTTGCAGCTGATAGTATTCATGAAGACATGTTAAGAGGGTAAATTATTACCTTACATTAACAAGATGTGGTTTCATTCCTTCCCAATCTGTAATTGGTTCTATATCATCATCTTTCTCATATAGTCCTAATATAATTTTATTGAACCTCTTCTCTTGATATACATTTTGTACTGAATAATCAATTCCTATCTTCTCTTCAAGAATATCTTGGATAAAGTCTGACCATGAGTGTAAATGAAATTTTTGTCATGCAGCTGCAACTCAAGTCTTGAACCATGTGCGAGGTTTTCATACAAGCAAACTCCTTAATTTTTCTAAAGTTAGATTACTTATAAGTCGCCGATGTTCTAAATTTATAAAATCGAGATATCCATCATCTTGTTCAAACATTTCATCTTCTTTTATAATCATTTTCTTGAATAATAACATCAAGTCATCCCAAGAAGTTATTTCTTGCTCTTGAACTGAGAATATATTATATAACATAAATTTACAATACGCTCTTTTCTCGATATCACCCAGATATGGTCATCTCACAAGAGGAGTAATTTCATCAAGAATATCACTAAGTTTAAATCATGGCAACAGGTTAGACTCTTCGTTAGTCACGTACCATTCAGCATCTTTATCTAATAATAGATCTCTTACATTTGAGATATTGAAAGAATTTAGTTTACTGGCTTTTGTTCAAACCTTTTCCACATACGGCATCTTATGTTTTTTCGAAACAGTTAAGCTTTCCAGAAACATACCTAGTGTCATATCTATAGTTCTCTCCCTTCCTACAAAGCTCTTTCCAAAGAAATTATTACTTACTATTTCTATTGGTAATGTTTCCTTTCTATTTTTAAAAATATCTGGCTGTGTATTCACTACATTAAAAAACTCTGCAGGATCTTCTCAAATCATTTTACAGTACTCTGCTAATGTTTGATTTACTTTTAATTGATCTCAGATATATGGAAAATCATAATACATCATGATTTCAGATATTCTCATATTATCTCAAAGCCAAATACTTTTTATCTTGCCTCTTAGTCCTTCTTTATCTCATTCTGGAGCATCTTCTGGTATATGGTCAAATAAATGTTTTACTCATCTCATAGAGATGTTTCTTGCAAGTATATCTCTTCGGCTCGATACTGGATCAACCA
This sequence comes from uncultured Candidatus Altimarinota bacterium, assembly GCA_937931775.1. Taxonomy (GTDB): domain Bacteria; phylum Patescibacteriota; class Gracilibacteria; order BD1-5; family UBA6164; genus JAACSU01. The sequence continues at coordinate 5,324 of CALHAQ010000109.1, forward strand.
TATATACCTTTTTCTTTGAAACCTTAGTACCATCAGGAAGAGTATTTTTTCCATGGAGTGCTCTTCATAATATCTGCATATATACAGCCGGAGAAAGTGTTGGTCTAAGATTTATAACACCATCTATATTATCAGGATCCCAACTTTCTTTGAGTACGTCACAACTTGTGATAACTTGAACCTCTCCACTTTCGAATTTATCTTTTTGATCCTCTATATCTTCAGTAGTACCGTCAACATGAGTAGAAGAAATGCCATTATCTTTGAGGTATTCTGTAAGGTCTTTAGAAGTTTGTACATTTGGCATAAATATAGCCATCTTTTTTCCTTTTAACTCATTTTGAAAAAGTTCAAGAATTTTTGGGTAGATTTCTTTAAGTTCAATCTTTCCCAATGATTCCATACTATAATCTGCTCATTGTTTTTTTAACTTTCCATACTCTGATTCAGGGAATTCTAAACCAATAGAATCATCTACTTCAGGAATATATCAATCTCTCATTGCCTCATCTATAAGATATTCTCATATCTTCTCAGGAAATAATTCTTCTACTGTTTTACTCAATAATTCAGGTGTAGCAGTAAAACCAATTTTTTTACACTGTAAGAAATTGATTATTTCTTTTGTTTTCTTTCATAAGAGTTTTGTATGAATCTCGTCAGATATACATACATCAAAATCGTCTGCTTGTATATCTCATTTCTTTATAGAATTCCTGAGTGTATCAACTGAGGCAATAGTGACTTGTCCAATATCATCTTTTTTTGTTCATGAAATTTCACTATACTCTATTCAGAGGACCTCCATTTCCTCTTTTGCTCTTGTAAGTGCTGCTTTAGAAGGAACAGTTATAAGGACTCTTTGATGTTCAGAAACAGTCGTGATAGCTCTTACTAGTTCTCAAAAAATAACTGTCTTTCAGGTAGAAGTTGCTGAGTGTATATAACCACTTTGTTCTTTCCCATTGAATAAAAACTCCATAGTTTTTTTGAGTAACTCCATCTGGTATGGCCTGAGCCTCTCTGAATCAAAATAGTCTTTTATGTGTTGTTCTCCAAAAAGTTCAAGAACATTTCAAACACGGGTAGTAGTGTAATCAGTATCTACACTTCCTTTTCTTGCTTTTAGTAAATCTTTTGGAAGACTTCAATACTTCTCTTGTAATTCTGCCCAAGTTAAAGACTCTAATTCACTTGAAATATTTTCAGGTAAATCTTCAGATACAAATCCTAGTTCTTCAAGTAATTTTAGAGTTTCTTCACTTGCTCAATCTCAAAACATATTAGTAAGAGTCTTGTCATGAAATCACATATATCATTTATATTTAAAATGTATAACTATTATAAAAATAGCATATGTTTACTAAAAATACAATTTTCTTAAGATTTCATTTACTTATGTATAATAAATACCTATTAATCGATAGTATTCATGAAGATATGCTGAGAGAATAAAATCTTTACAATACCTAAAATCTAAATAATATACTACAAATAATAATTAATATTTGTAAATAATTGAGTATCGAACAGCAAAGTCCTTCTTCATCTATTCCTGAATGGTTTCATGGAGAAATAGTTGACCTAATAGAATTAAGTAAGAACCTTATTAGTCAGGTACATAATAATAGTTGACCTAGAAACAATAACACTTCATATAATCAATCATTATACAAT
>CALHAQ010000110.1 GCA_937931775.1 uncultured Candidatus Altimarinota bacterium
TTATTAAGGGTTGCTTCTATTTTTCTAATCTCTCCAAACTGCTTTTCATATGCTCACAAGAAATCTAACTGAGCATTACATAACTCTTTTACAAGTGTGTGAGCATGAGTAAGAGCTGCGAGCATTTGATCATTATTTACTTCATTTGCCCCAGCCTCTACCATAGTAATAGCGTCTAGGGTACCAGCTACTACTAGATGAAGTTTCGCACTTTTTTCTTGCTCAAAATTTGGATCAAAGCTGTACGAATCATCCTGATTTAAGACGATTTTTACACCAGCTACTGGTCACTCAAAAGGTGCTCCAGCCATGAGAAGACCAAGAGAAGCTGATGTTATCCCCCACGAACCTTGCTCTGAATTATTATCATTTGAGAATACATTACATATAACTTGAGTATCATTGATAATCCCCTTTGGAAACATAGGTCTAATAGGTCTATCTATCATACGTGAAGTAAGCGTAGCAGCATCACTCGGACGAGCCTCTCGTTTCATAAATCTGTTTCATCCTATCTTCCCTGCTGCATAATATTTTTCTACATAATCAACAACAAGAGGAAAAAATCCTGCTTGCAAGTTGAGTCCTACTTCTTTTATTCCAACAGTTGTAAACAGTACATTTCCACCCTCGTCACTCATAGTAACTGCTCCATTTGCAAACAGTCCAATTTTCCCTGTTTCAAAACTGAGTTTCTTTCCTGAGATTTCATATGTTTTTTTGAGTGGTTTTAGGTCCACTACATTCTGATCTGATAGTCCTTGCATAAAAAATACTTACAAAATAATATATATGAAAAATATGAAAATATTCATGAAAACTTATGTAAACTCCTTATCCAAAATAAGAAACTCAAATAAGTCTTTGAAGTACTTTCTATTTTACAGAGAAAGTATAATAAAAAAGAAGATTTTTTCAATGTACAATAAAGCCCAGAATTATCTGAGCTTTATTGTAGTACTTATTTCTGTAAAAGTTTTTTCATTTTACTCAAACTCAGTGTCGTCTTGGATTTATGATTCTTTGTAAATTTTACAATTCCTTTTTCTGAGAGAAGTACCGCAATAGGACGAGTCACGTCTATATGAGCAAGAGTAATATTTATCATTACCATTATTGGTACAGAAAGTAGCATACCAATAGGACCCCAGAGTGTTCCCCAGAATATAAGAGATACAAGTATAACTAAAGGAGAAAGATTCAGTTTATTTCACATAAGACGCGGCTCTACCAGATTTCATATAAAGACTTGCGTCCCAACCATACATAGAAGGAATATCATCGTAAGATACGGAGATTCAAACTGCACCAATGAGAATAATACAGGGAAACTCACTGCAATAATAGATCCAACGTTTGGAATATAATTGAGTAGAAATATGATAAATGCCCAAAATATGAGAAAATCTAAACCAAAGAAGAACATAACAATACTACTGAGCAGAGCTACGGCTATACTTGTAATAGTCTTAATCATAAAGTAAGATTTCATATCATCCTGAATCTGCCCAAATACATTGAAAAATGTAGATTTTTCTCCTCATGTAATAAGTGCAAGTTTTGACCTGAATGACTTACTCTCAAGTAAAATAAATATAAGGAAAAACAATATAATACCTGCATTTTTTACAATACCTGTTACAGCACTGGCAGCTCAAGAAAATAGTGTTGTAAAGTTTACTTTTTCAAAAATTTGCTCACGAATGAGAGTTGCATCAATATTATATTTTGCTGAGTATACATCAAATATTCAAACAAGTTTTTCTTGATATACTGGTGCTGCAACAATTATTTCCTCTACATTACTATTAATTACCTTTCCAATACCATAGAATACAAGTCCTATCGTAAATATAGCTGCAATAAAAGAAAGTGTTTTCTGAAGTCATTTTTTATGATAAAAATTTGAAATAGAAATTATCATAAAAGACAATAGCACTGCTACAACAAATGGTATAATAATAGATGAACCAATATAGAGAACATATACAAAAAAACCAAGTGTCAAAATGGTAACGTTTATCGTTAGAAGTGAACTATATTTTTTCATAATTTAATAGTAAGAAATAAAACTATTGTACTTGCCAAATATCTCCTTTTGAATATATCTGCTTTCCATCAGGAGAAGTAATAGCAGGAAATACGAGATCACATCTCCTCACATCAGCAAGAAAATCTAAATAATTACCACAAGGGCAACTGCTGCATACAGCGCTCCCATATATACTTCATACCCCAGGAGTATACAAACAACTACTCTTTGGGTCAAATTCTGGAACACATATTCACGCACTACATGTAAGAGGATCATTATCACTACATATATAACCTTCTTCACATCAACAACTGATATCACAGCTTGTTTCATATATCGGACATCCACTATTTATTACGTTTCAAGCAACTGTGGGACATAGGTCTTCACAGTCTACAATCCCATCTCCGTCACTATCTGACTGGCAAGCATCTCCATCTATAACTTTTATAAGAACGGTAGCTGTTCCAGTAAGGCCATTTGTATCAATAACTCTGAGAAGTATTTCATATACTCATATCGAAGTAAAAATATGTTCAATATTTTTTCATACTCCGTCTTCACTATCTCAAAAGTCCCATATATATTCATATGGAGCTGTTCATCCATAAACTACTCCTTCAAAATCAACAAGTAAATCTTCTGGTCCATAAATAGGTTCAGCAAGAATATCAACATTTAGTGCAAGTTCATCACCTGTTGGGTCAATAGGATCACTATCATCATCAACAATGATTGTAGAATGTACTTCTCCACTATTTCAACACTTATCACGCACAGTTAAATATATTTTCCATTCTCAAGTAGTTGGTAGAGTTATATTGTCTAAGAATTTTCCATAGTGGAAAAACTCTTGCCCATTATTTACATTGTAAAACCTCCATGCATATCATGTAGGATCATCAATACCATCTTCACAAAATCACTGAACATCTGGAGTAAAATCATATGTATCTTCTGGATCATTCAGATCTGATATAGTACAATCACTATCTCAAAGTTCACATGCTTTTTCCCAAATATCAATAGCTAAAGCTAAATTATTATCTACGATTTCATTACAACTATTTGATTTAAGAGCAATATATGACATACGAAGGAATTCTTCTTTTGTAATAGATTTTTGTGGATTTACATTTCCTTCTGCGTCAGTTTCTAATAATTTATATACTTTTGAATTTCCATCTGAAGTATATTCTTCTATTTGATATTCTAAGGCTTTTTCTATATATCCATAAAAAGTATATGGGTTTCCATCTAGATCCGTTGGTAAGACATCATTTCAAAGAGTTTGGCTAATAGTTCATGCATATATAGAACTAATGACGTTTTGATTATCTTCTATAGTGAATATTCATGAATTACGCAAGAGTACTGCTACTGCTTCTTCTAAGTTTATCCGATTAAGTGGACAAAACGGTCTTTCACCAAAAGCACTTGTACCATCCTGACACTGCTGGCCTATATCATATCATCTTACATAGTTTAGTGCATCTGCTTCAGCTACACAATAAAAATATGGATTTGTATTATTAATATCGAAATACACATCCTCATTAAGATATTTTTCTATAAATTTATATTCTGTATGTGGTTGTATACATCGTTCACAAATAACCTCCATGGCTATTCCTACGAATTCATCACGATTCAAATATTCATCAGGAGAAAATTTTCATGTCCCATCTGGAAGTATCATTCCTCTATCATAGAGAGCCTGAAGTTCATCTCTATACTCGTAATCACTCTCAATATCAGAAAAAACATTTTCTACCAAAATTTGACTCGCAGACACTGATCCCAAGAGTAGAAAAAATGAAAAAATGAAAAGTAATATTTTTCTCACTATGATATATATATTTTAAAATATTAAACGGTAGCATACATTACGATTCCAGCAGCTACGGAAACATTAAGAGATTCTTTATTCCCTAACATAGGTATCATAACGATTTCATCAGAAATATCTAATATCTTAGAATCTACTCCCTTGACTTCGTTTCATAATACAAAACAAATATCATCTTCATTATGAGAAAAAAGCTCTTTATAATCTATTGCGTCGTCACTAAGTTCTATACTATAAATTTTAAAATTCTGTTTTTTTAACACTAAAATTGCATCCTCAGCATTTTTGTAATATTCCCAATCTATTGTATTCTGAGCCCTAAGAGCTGTTTTTGAAATTTCATTTCGAGGAGGAGTTGGACTGTAACCACATAGGTATATTTTTTCAAATCCTGCTCCGTCACAGTTTCGAAAAATAGCACCAACATTTTGCATGCTTCGAATATTATCTAAAAGAAGTACTTTCATTCAAAATATAAAAAAATAAAGCTCAGCAATATATTGCTGAGCTTTATTTTTTTATATTTTG
>CALHAQ010000111.1 GCA_937931775.1 uncultured Candidatus Altimarinota bacterium
CCAACGGCTCGAAGATCCGGCTTATACCGGATCAGCCACCACGGTTGAAGCCTACATTCGCGAATCAATCGTACAATCGGATTTGTTTGTGGTCGCAGATTACCCCGCAGGCGTCATGCCTCTGACCTTTGCTGATACGCTCTCGCCGGAAGAGCTTGACACGATGGTTAATTTTCTAGCTTCACGACAAAGCTCTATAGATGATATAGTAATCGAGTAAAAGTGACATTGTAATAAATTACTAAATATTAACTTGAGTGTACTTGTAGTATGCTATTTTTCAATTTATTTAAATTGAGACTTATATGGGAAAAAATAAACAAACTTCACAATCAGGATAAATCACTATAATACAAATTGTGAGAGCAGATATCTACGCGTTTACGTGAGGAAAGTCTGGACATCATGAGAACAGCCCTGAAGCTAACGGCTTCGAATTTGAGGATAATACATAAACTCATATCACAGCCAGTGCCGCAGAGACTATACTATCCTCCGGGAGAAAGGTGAAAAGTCACGCTCAGCGTGATCCCCTACAGTGATGTAGGTGTGGTGGTAAACCTAGGGTGATGCAATGGGACTGGTACTGTCTAGAGATTAATGTTCTCTATCGTTTTTAGAAAGTATACTCAGCTAGAGCGAGCGGGTGATCGCTCGTCGAGATAGATTGATATCGAGATACAAAATCCGGCTTATTACTCTCACACATTTTCTTGAAAAAATAAATAATTCCCTATACTACTAGGGAATTATTTTTATATAAAAACATACATTATGAAATTGGTATTTACAGGAATACAGGGCTGTGGAAAAGGAACACAAGCAAAATTATTACAAGAAAAATATGGTTTCCAGTCTACTGGTATGTGAGATGAATTTAGAAAAGTCGTTAAAAGTGGATCTAAGCTTTGAGAAGAGATAAAAGCTGTGATAGAGGCTGGATATCTCGTTTGAGATGATTTAGGGGCTGAAGTTATGCGAAATGCAATAGAAGAAGCTCAGGGGAAAGAAAATATGATATTTGATGCGTTTATTCGTCTCCCATGGAATAAAGAAGTATTTGATAGTTATCTTTCTGACTATAAAGTAGTATTTTTTAATCTCTCAGAAGAAAAGGCTAAAAATAGACTTCTAGGTCGTATGTTTAATCCTAAAAATGGAAATACTTTTATGGCTGGAACTAGTCATGATCCTGATACTGGTGAAGAACTTATTCGTAGAGCTGACGATGATGAAGCGAGTATTCTGAAACGCATTGAAGAGTATATGACTTATACTCTCCCAATAGTAGAAAAACAAAGGGTGGAAGGAAAAGTTATTGAAATAAATGCTGACCAGAGTATTGAGGCTGTGTTTACTGAGCTTGAGACCAAACTCTGACTTATTAAAGATAAAGACTCTTGTGATTTTCCTGTAAAATAAATTATTGATGTGAGAGTTAACAAATTGATGCTTTTGAAAAGCTGCTAGCAAGAATGAAATTCCTAAACTTATTACGTGAATTCAGTCTTGGTTAGCGTGAGACCATGTTATTGCAAAAGATAATGTATTAGCATCTATGAATAGTTTAATTTTATGAGTATGATGAGACAGTCAATGATTGCCCTGTGTCACTAACCCCTCTTTTGTAAGTATAATAGAATGAAACCTTAATGGAGTATTAGAACTTTTAAATGACAATGACTAAAATAATCCTTGCATCTCCCCGATGATACTGTGCTGGTGTTGATAGAGCTATTGGTATGCTTGATGATATATTAGATGTACATGGAGCTCCTATTTATGTAAATCACGAAATTGTTCATAATAAGTTTATTGTAAATTATTTTGAACGAAGATGAGTGATATTTTCTGATGATTTGGATTCTATTCCTACTTGATCGATTATGGTATTTTCTGCACATTGAGTAGCTCCAAGTTTTGTAAAAAAAGCTCAAGCACTTTGACTGAGAACCTTAGATGCAAGTTGTCCTCTTGTGATTAAAGTACATAACGAAGCAAAGAAGTTTATTGCAGAAGGTTATAAAATTATCTATATATGAAAAAAGAATCATCAAGAAGCAATATGAGTTGCTGATAATGACTTAGAGAATATATTTATTGTCTGAAATAAGAATGAGGCTGATGCTCTGAGTTTTAAACCTGATCAAAAATTAGCCTTACTTAATCAGACAACATTAAGTATTGATGATACAAAAGATCTTATTGCCTATGTACAAACGATATACCCAGATATCAAGCTTCCAGGTTTTTCAGATATTTGCTACGCAACAACTAATAGGCAAGAAGTAGTAAAAGAGATTGTAGAAGAAGTAGATGCTCTTATTATTGTAGGATCAAAAAACTCGAGTAATTCTACTAAGCTTTGCCTTATTTGAGAAAGAGCTTGAATTCCTTCTCTTCTTATAGATACCCCTGATGAAATTCCAGAGCAATTCCTGGATTGACTAAATTTTGTTGGAATATCTTCCTGAGCAAGTGTGCCTGATAATTTAGTACAAGAAGTAATTAAGTATTTAGAAGAAAGGTGAGCAATTTTTATGAAAGAAGTAATAACAAAAGAAGAGAAAATGATATTTCCTTATAAATTAGATTTAGCATAATGTTCGCATTCCAACTATGAAGAGAATTTAAGCTCTCACTATGAGAAATATATCAACTCTTCCCTAAAATAAAAATTACCTATGCAGATAAAAATGTTTGTATTTTAGATACTCAGAATAAAAATGAAATTCTGAAAGCAGCAGAGAGAATAGGGGGAACTATCAAAATCATAGAACTTATAGAATGATATAGAGGAAAACCTGAGTATACTATTTTAGATGCGTGAGAAAGTCATGAATGAAAATTTGCTTATGGGCTCTCAGTTCTTGGATGAGAATCAAATCTTAAAGCTATGCTGATGGATATCAAAAAAACACTGAAAGCAAAATGATTATCCTCTCGATTTATCAATAAAGATTTTAAGAATCTTAGTAGTGCTCAGATTATTTGAGAAAATCTAGTTAGAAGAGCTTCAGATTTTACCCTTATAATTGCTGATGATACTCAGTATTTTGGGAAGACTATTTGGGTACAAGATATTAATGCCTATTCAAAAAGAGATTATGGAAAGACTCGAGATATGCAGGTAGGTATGCTTCCCCCAAAGCTTTCTCAAATGATGATAAATATTTCTCTATGAGATAAAATATATGACCCATTTTGTGGACTATGAACTATCCTTATAGAATCAATTCTTATGTGAAATCAAGAAATATATGGGAGTGATATATCTGCTGAAAACATAGAAAAAACCAAAAAAAATATTAACTTTGCAAGAAAAGAATTTGATAATAGCTTGAAAACATCTATGACTCAAGTACTAGATGCTAAATGAATCTCCAGCTCCCCTTTTCTCAAAAAATCTAATACTATAGTTACTGAATGATATCTCGGACAAGTATTTCATAAACATTCAATTTCGGAAGATAAAATTAGAGAAGAGAAAAAGCTACTTATGGATATTTATGTGAAATTTTTCTCAGGATTACAGAGAGCTAATTATACGTGAGTTATAGTTATATGCTTTCCCTTCTGGGAAATCAGAGGGAAATATCATTATTTCAATGAAATTTACGATCTTATTCAAAAACATTCCAAGAATCTCCCAATACTTCCAAAACTCGATGCATTCAAGCATACTCGCTCAGGAAGCCTCCTCTATAAGCGTCCTGATCAAGTAGTAGGACGAGAAATATTTAAATTAAAAATCAGATAAATTGCATATTATATTAAATATGTTATTATATATAATATTTATCTTTTATATGTAGTATGTCTAGAACTCTCGTTGGAGGACTTCCACAATTTAGTGGTATAAACTATGCACCAAAAGAAACAAGATTGGATGAAGTTAATCTTCCAAATATTTTGAAATTATTTAATTTAAAAGATATTTCTGAACAAGAATTGGAGGATAAAATTTTATCAGAAATATCATCGAATATAACGAATACGAATAATACTTTAGCTTTAGGTAGTCCAGTCGTACTAGAGTATATAAATAGTTTATATCAGAAAGCTATTGAACTGTATACATGAACTTTTGCTATCAATCTTCGTGCCCCTTTTTCCAATAAACAGTTTAAAACTAAAACAGATGTTTTAGAATTTCTAAGATTGACAGCAACTTCTAGTAATAAAGAGAGAAGACAAATTTACTGCGACCT
>CALHAQ010000112.1 GCA_937931775.1 uncultured Candidatus Altimarinota bacterium
CGGAAGGGCTTTTTCCCAAACTATTTTGAGAAAATTCATAGATTCTTTCTTGAGTCCGTCAATAAATATAAAGTCATATTTTTCATCAAGCAGAGGAATAATGTCACGAGCATCTCAAAAATAATGTTTAATAATATCAGATACTCCAGCTTCCTGAAAATTATCTCCAGCTTGCTCATAGGCTCGCTGTGAAAATTCTATAGAAGTGATTTTTCCACCTGTTTTTTCTAACTCTATTGCGAAGTTAATAGTTGAATATCCATTTGCGCTCCCTATCTCTAAGAGCTGTTGTACATTTTGTTTCTGAATAAGATCTCTTAAGAACATAGCATTTTCTTTACTTATGTTTGGGATGTCATTTTGTTGACCATATTTTTTGAGTTCTGCGAGGAATATTTCTCTATCTATCATTCTATATTGGGTTGAAATAATTTTACAGTATCATATATTTTTTCACTGGAAAGTAAAAATATGAAAAAAACTTGCCTTTTTTTAGCCATGCTCGTATAATAATCACGTTAATTTTATTATTTATACACGAATATATGAAAAATATTGTAAAAGCTGGGGCTTTTTCTCTTGTTGCTGCACATGCATCTACAGTGAGTGCTATCAATGTTACAGCTACTCAACAAACAAGTGCTGGTGACAATGGTTCTGGTACAGATTTTGTTGCTACTCTTGATAATATCCTTGGATACCTTATCGGTTTACTTTACTTTGTTGCTATTGTTTTCGCTCTGTATGGTGGTTTCCAAATTCTTACTGCTGGTGGTGATGAAGAAAAAGTGAAAAAAGGAAAAACAACTCTTATCCAAGCAGTTATTGGTCTTATCGTTATATTCCTCGCTTCAAGTATAATCAGATGGGTTATCAATCTTGGGACAAACGGGACTATTGTTTCATAAACTCACAAACTTTAAAATATGAAAAATACACTTCGAGTTGTAGTATGTCTTTTCCTTGCACTATTCGCTGTCTCAGTATATGCTGTGACGGATGATCTTGGGCCAGCTGGAGATGTATTCTGAATAGATAGAGTTGATGATGGACTGCAAAATGGTGGAAACGACCTTGTAGATACAGTTGATAATATACTCGCATATATTATAGGATTATTCTATTTTATAGCTGTAGCATTTGGTATCTACGCTGGATTTATTATCCTGACAGGAGCCTGAGATGAAGAAAAAATGAAGAAATGAAAAAATATACTGATATATGTAGTTGTAGGACTTGTTGTCATATTCCTTGCGAGTCAAATTATTAGATGGATTATATCAATACTTTCTGATACATCGATAGTAGGATAAATATTAAAGCATAAAAAAGACTCTGGAATTCCAGAGTCTTTTTTATGCTATTTTCTTAAAAGTTGAATGAGTCTTCTTCTCCTTCACTCTTTCCATCAACCATTTTTCCTTTAATCCCGAAACCAATTACCATACCTGTAAGGATACTTACAAAACTCAGCATTCATGTATTAGATGATCTATCTATATATACAAAGGCTGTTTGACTGAGTACTATGTTTTCCACTATAAGAATACTTGCCGAAAGGATTCCTACAAGAATCAAAATGGTGTTTATATTTTTCATACTGTTAATACCTTTGGAAATAATATAGACTCATTATAGGATGAGATATAGTTTTTCCAAATTTTTTAATGTGACTAATAGTATGGACAGATGCTTTTTATATCTTGTACAAGATTTATTTTTTCATTCTTGCTTGAAGAGGATGCATTATGATTCTCATTAATTCATCATGTTCTTTAGCTACGTATTCTCTTCGTAGATATTTTGCTGATTGTTTGTCCCAATTTTTCATTTTTCTTGCTATTTGATCCATTTGACTTTGTCATATCTGATTTTCCCGAATAAACTGCAATAATATACTATGTTGTCATATAAGCTGATTTTTTAATTGATTTATTTTTCTTGCACATCAATCAGTAATATGAGTTTCATCTCTTTCATAGTCCCATTCATCGTCAGGATCTTTCTTATGTATTTTTGTTTTAGGTATTTGTTCTGATAGTCTTATAAAAGCATCTTTAACGGCTTGAACTACAGTTACTACTTCTTCACTATCGAGTAAGGGCTTACCATTATTATTACCTTCAGGTGCTCCATCTTTCAATTTTCTCCTTTCAGCTTCTCTTCGTAGTTCAGCGTTTCTTAAGATTGCATTTATATCTGCCATTGAATATATATTTAGTATTATATATACTTTATACTTATAAAATATAATTATGTCAAATAAATAGCTTTATCTTTACTTTCTTGGCTATTTTCTTAGAATAGGGAGACTATATAATTACAAAAAGTAGCTGCATGTATAATCATAAAGAAATAGAGAAAAAATGGCAAAAATATTGGCTTGAAAACAATACTTTTAGGACAAGTAATAGTTCACTCAAACCAAAGTATTATGTTCTAGATATGTTTCCATATCCAAGTGGAGCTGGTTTGCATGTAGGGCATCCTGAGTGATATACTGCAAACGATATCGTAGCAAGATATAAACATGCAAAAGGGCATAATGTACTCCATCCCATGGGATGGGACGCATTTGGTTTGCCTGCTGAGAACTATGCTATAAAAACGGGAACACATCCAAGAGTTACAACTGATGAAAACATACAAACATTTAAACGTCAGATACAGTCACTTGGATTCTCTTATGATTGGGAAAGAGAGATAGATACAACTGATCCAAAATATTTTCAGTGGACACAATGGATTTTTTTAAAACTTTTTGAAAAAGGTTTAGCCTATGAGCAAGATCTTCCTATTAACTATTGTCCAAGTTGTAAGACTGGACTTGCAAATGAAGAAGTGCTTGGTGATTTTAGCTGTGAGAGATGTGGAACAATAGTAGAAAAGAAAAAGATTCGTCAGTGGGTGCTCGCGATTACAAAATATGCTGATAGACTGTTAGCTGATGTAGATGATCTCGATTGGCCAGAAGGAATCAAAGATATGCAAAGAAACTGGATAGGAAAATCTACTGGTTGTGATGTTGCTTGGCAGGTTGATGGTCATGATGATATCCTTCATACCTATACAACTACTGTAGATACTATTTATGGTACAACTTTTGCAGTTATTTCTCCGGAATATGACCACGTACTTTCTCTCGTTTCTGATGATCATAAATGAGAAGTAGAGAAGTATATAGATAATTCACGAAAAAAATCTGACCTGGAAAGAACAGAACTTAATAAAGATAAAACCGGTATATTTACAGGGACATATTTAATCAATCCTCTCTCTGGAGACAAGGTGCCTCTCTATGTTGCTGACTATGTTCTCATGAGCTATGGTACGGGAGTTGTTATGGGAGTTCCAGCACATGATCAGAGAGATATGGATTTTGCGAATAAATATAATATAGAGATTCGAGAGAGTATAGAGTCAGATGCAGGAGAAACATTTGTCTATGACGATGTTGATAAATATAGGGTAAAAGGAAAAATAATAAACTCAGGAGAATTTACAGGACTTTCTATTATAGAAGGAAGGAAAATAATTACTCAGGAGCTCGAAAAGAGGGGGCAAGGAAAATCTAAAACAAATTATAAACTCAGAGATTGGCTTTTTTCCAGACAAAGATACTGGGGAGAACCTATACCACTTATTCATTTAGAAAGAGATGATGTGAAAGCCCTTCCAAGAGTAAAATCCCTTCAGGATGATATGCAACCTGGGAAAGCCTATGTCTTAAAAGAAACTGCAAGTAGTGATTCTGATGAAAGAAATCTCTGTACTAAATGAGAAATGAAATCTCTCGTAATCGATGGAAGCATAATTTCAAAAATATATTCAGGGATTTACAGTGATATAATATGTGATTATAATCTTCCACTTGAGCTTCCTCAGGTTGAGGCCTATGAACCAGCTGGGGATGGGACTTCTCCACTGACGAAAGTAGCAGATTTTGTAAATATTAGTTTGGCTCTAAACCTCACAGGAAAAAGAGAAACAAATACCATGCCTCAATGGGGAGGATCATGTTGGTACTATCTCAGATTTATGGACTCTAAAAACCCTGATGATCTCGTAGGAAGTGAAATAGAGAAATACTGGGGACAGGTAGATAGCTATGTCGGTGGAGCTGAGCACGCAGTGCTGCATTTACTCTATGCTCGTTTCTGGCATAAGTTCCTGTTTGATATTGGAGTAGTATCTACGAGTGAACCATTCTATAGACTTAGAAACCAGGGAATGATTCTGGGAATGAGTTATAAAAATAGTAAATGAAAACTTATAGCTGATGATATGATTGAGGAAAAATCATGAAAATATTTTGATAGTGAAACGGGAGAACAACTCGAGAAAATCCCAGCAAAGATGAGTAAATCTCTCAAAAATGTTATCAATCCTGATGATATAGTACAAGAGTATGGAGCAGATACTCTGCGAATGTACGAGATGTATATGGCTGATTTTAAAGATGCAGCTCCCTGGGATACCAGCTCTATTATAGGAGTAAAGAGATTCCTCGATAAGGTAAATAATATGTTCCTCGAGGGAGTAGAAAAATTTGCTGCTTCAGATGAAGATGCTCTGAAGACGCTTCATAAAACTATCAAAAAAATAGAAGGAGATATAGATAACTACAAATTCAATACAGCTATCGCTCAGATGATGATTCTCATGAATACCTGAGAGCCAAAAGATCCTGAAAAAAATATGGAGTGGAAAAGAGCTTTTATAAAGTTGCTCCATCCATTTGCTCCACATATTGCAGAAGCATGTTGGGAGAAAATTGCTCCAGAAAAAAAAGAAATACTTAAAGTGTATTTTGCTACTTGAAATGAGGGAAAAATCAGACGAGCTCAGAGCGTCATGGATACTTTGCGTTCTAAAATCTCTATTGAAGCTATCCCAGAGATGATTGATGTTGAGGAAACTGGATCTACTCCACTTGAGTGTGCTCTCCAAAAACTAGAGGTTTATAAGTGATCAAAATATAGCGTGCCTGTTATGGCAGCTGACACTTCGATATATTTTCCAGATGAGAATCTAGATCCAACAAAAGTGAGACGTAATGCTCTGGATGCCGCAGGAAAAAAAGAGTCAGAAGTATCTCTAGAGCAATGCGCGGAAATAATGATAGACTTTTATCAACAAATCGCGAAAAATAATGGAGGAAGTATTGATTATTACTATATAGACTCATTTGCAGTACTATTCCCAAATGGAGAAATAAAAACATTTGAATATAGAAGAGAATATACTCTCCATGATAGAAAAGTTAAAATCCAAAATCCATACGCACCTATTAGAGATATTTCTACTTCAAAAATCACAGGAAAAACTCCACATGAAACTACTATGCAAGACTACAATAAAGAATTTGCATGTCAGGCAGAAGCTTTTGAAGAACTCTTTGAACTTCAGTGAGGATCTATATTTTTTACTACTTGGCCAGAATATGATGAGTCTATGACGATAGATAGTGAGGTCACTATCTGAGTCCAAGTGCTTGGAAAACTCAGGGGAGAAATACAGATTTCTATTGATGAGAATAAAGA
>CALHAQ010000113.1 GCA_937931775.1 uncultured Candidatus Altimarinota bacterium
TGTATTCCTGGACCATTATCAGTAATACTAAAACTAGTCTTACTAGCATTAATTACAATATGAGTATGCTTCGGTGAGAACTTCACAGCATTTGAAATAAGATTATCCAGCAGAATAGAAAATGTATTTTCTTCTACAGAGTAGTGTAAATTTTCAGCAATATTTAAATCGTAGGAGATATTCTTATGAGGGAAACTTTCACCTATAATACTTAATTTTTTTTCTACATATTTTTTTACACTCAAATCTTTCTTCACAAGACATCATTGTTTCTCTTCTATTCGTGAAAGAAAGAAAAGAGATTCAAGTAGACCATTAAGTTTTGAAATATGTTGACGAGAGTCTGAAAAAAGATTCTGTATATCATCATCTTGCAGTGATAATTTATCCTTCTTTTTTTGAAGTACATCTAGACGTGAAGACATAGCCATCAGAGGAGTCTTAAACTCGTGACTTACATCTGTGAGAAATTGTTTGAGTTTTCCTGTTTGAGAATCAATAGTATCATAAGAACTGTTTAAAGCTTGGGCAAGGATACGTATCTCATCATCTTCGGGCATGTCACTACAAATAATATGTTTATCATGAGAGTTTATATCTACTGTTTTTAATTTTTTAGAAATATTTTTTAGGTCTCTAAGCAATATTCACGATATATATCTCCCTGTAAAAAACTGAATAATAAAAACGATGAATATAAATATAAGTCCTGTTTTTATTATAATCATCTGAGAGTCTATATACTCTGTAGTATCAAAAAGAACTTTTACTTCTCAAATATCTTCAAAATACTTTGAGTATATAAAATATAAAGTTTCTCCATCTCTATAGAGATATTTATCTTTAATAATATCCACATCTTCATGGATTTTTTTCGCGACTCATGGAGAACAAATAAGTTCTCACTCATCAGGAATAATAATCGTATCTTTTGTGAGAAGATAGTCTCGGAAATTTTTCGTGTCAGTAATATGCTCTTGCCTCTCTATAGTTTCGTAATAATTTTCTTCCATGCTCGTGAAACTCATCTCTTTCTGGTCTGCGTACCAAATAAAGAAATATGTTACATTTATAAGTATTAAAAACACAAGAAGAGAAATAAATCCAAAAAGCGAAAAACTCATGGAGATTTTTTCTGAGGTTTTAAGAGACTTAAAATATTGCATAAAAAATAATACTTTACATATATTGTAAAGTATTATATAAACATGACTTAAATATTCCTAAAGAATTATTTTAAAAGCCTGAATGTTCTTTTAGGAAAATTTCTTCTTCTGAAGTAGATACTCTTCATAGTATTCTATTTCTATGAGGAAATCTTCCAAACTTTAGAATAATATCTCTATGAGCATGAGCGAATTCTACATTTGCAGTATACATATCATCTAACTTTGCTAGATCTGAAAATACTTGAATACATATATCTTGATCAGGTAAGCTCTCGCTGTGCATAAGTGGCATTATTAAGAAAGTCTTTTCTGCTCATTCTAACTGCTCTAAGAAACCTTTCTTAAGAGCAAACTTTGTAATATATAAAGCCATAAAATCATATTCAAATGCTCTCGGAGATCATCGAAACATATTACGAGAAAATTGGTCTAAAACAATAACCAGAGCCAGAGAAGATTTTGCATCTCGTAAATAATCATCCTGTTTTCAGGATATAACAGTCTCATAAAGATCAGAGAATTCCTCTGTGACTTTTCTATCAAAGAGTTCTCATCCATTAAACCATTTCTTGGGATCTTGTCCAAACCAAAACTCTAAAACTTTTTGATAGTTCATAATAAAATATAAATATTATACTTCTCCTCTATCCTTCATAGCATCAAATATACGCTTCATAGCTACGATATATGCTGCTGCTCTATAGGTAGTTTTATACTCTGTTGCTGTCTCTGAAACGCTACATGCTGCAGCTGTAATTTTTTTATGGAGTTTTTCGTCTACTTCTTTTTCTTCCCAGTAAAAATTCATATCATTTTGTACCTGTTCAAAATAACTTACCATAACTCATCCAGCATTCGCAAGAATATCAGGAATAACGTCTACTTTCATATCTTCAAGAATACTATCTGCTTCAGGAGTAATTGGCCCATTGGCAAGTTCAAGAATAATTTTTGCCTTGATATTTTTTGCATTTTCCTCAGTAATTTGGTTTTCAAGGGCAGCCGGAATAAGTATATCACACTCTTTTTCGAGTACTTCTTTTTCTCATAGTTTTTCACCATCTACATAATCAGATACAGAACACCTCTTCTCTTTTAATTCACTAATTTTTTGTATATCTAATCACTTTGAATTATAAATCCCTCATTTTGAGTCTGAAATTCCAATAATTTTCGCTCAGAGATCTACCATAAGCTGAGCCATAGTAAGACCTGCATTTCCTGCTCACTGGAGACAAATTGTTTTCCCCTCTACTGAATCTCATTTAAGCTCAAGCATCTTTTGAAGTACGTATACTCCTCATTGAGCTGTAGCTGCTCATCTTCATTTTGATCCTCAGCTACTCAAAGGTTTTCCGGTAAAGCTTCCTGGAGAATATTTTCCCACAAGGAGTGAATATTCATCCATCATCCAAGCCATGATTTTTGGATTCGTATTCACGTCAGGAGCAGGTACATCTGCTCCTGGTCCAATGTATTTATAAATTCATCTCACATATCCTCGAGATAATCTCTCTAGTTCTGCTTCTGATAACTCTTTTGGGTTTACAACTATACCTCATTTTCCTCCACCAAGGGGGATATCTATTACCGCACATTTAAAACTCATCCACATAGAAAGAGCCTTTACTTCAGATCTATTTACATCTTGATGAAAACGAATTCCTCACTTAAATGGTCATCTCGCATCATTGTGCTGACTTCTGAAACCATGAAACATCTTAATACTCCCATTATCCATTCTCACAGGAATATTTACTTCAAGTATTCTCTTTGGCCGGGAAATGACTTCGTATTTATTTTGATCAAGTTTACATTCATCATAAAGATCACAGGCCTTACGAATTTGTTTTTGCGCATTTTCAAATGCATCTTGCACGTGTGTAGAATCTTGCATAGAGTTTATTTAATAGATATTACTTAAGAGTATAGTAAAAAAATCCCTGAAATAAACCTTAAGAAAAACGATATTTTTTCTGAAAGTATTTCGAGATAAGAAGCATTACAATAAAAAATATTACGGCAACATACAGATAGGTATAATTTATATTGTCAGCTAATCATGAAAAAGAAGTTAGTTGTTCACTATAAAATGCTGCACCGGCCAGTACAAATATCGCTGTTCCCGGTATGCCTGCAAAAGTTGCCATCAAATATGGTTTAAAGGGTATTTTGAATACTCCTGAAAGGTAATTAGTCAGATCAAATGGAAAGAAAAAAAGCCTCATAAGTACTACTGAAAAAAAAGTATCCCTTGTAAGTTTTTTTCTAATCTTATTAATTCTTTTGAATCCACTAAGGTTCTCAAATGCTTTTGCTCCAGTAATATGTCAAACTCCATAGGAAAAAGCTGCTGAAAAATAATTAGCCAAGGTGCATATCACTGTGCCCAAAAAAAATCAAAACACGACTCCTGCAAAAAGGTTAAATGGAGTTGCTGGAATAAAAACCAGAGGACGAATAGTATAAATAATAATAAAAATAAGTATTCATATATACATATTTTCACGAATATATTTATATACTTCAAATATTACTGATTCAAGAGTTTGTCATGTATGTGAGAGATAGTAATAAAACATAATTACCAGGAGTACCCAACAAGTAAGAACAATAAGAGAAGAAAGATATTTTTTGAGATTCAAACTTATAATAAAAAAGAGTATAATTCAATGAATTATACTCTTTTTTATATGAAGCTATAATTATTTTCGAACCTTCCCGAGTACCTTTGCAAATCAAAGAGTCAAGATAAATAATCCTGCTGCATAGTAGAGCATAGTAATATCAATTCATGAGATAGCATCAGATAGTGAAGTAAGTTTTTCATTGTGAAACGCGGCTCCAGCGAGAATAAATACAGACATACCTGGAATAATACCTAATGCGGTTGCAGCTACATAACTTGGAAATTTCACTTTCAGGAATCAGCTTGCGTAGTTTGTCAGATCAAATGGGAAGAAAAGGAAACGACACATAAGTATCGACATAAATGGTTCTTTATTTACTTTATTTTTGAGTTTTGTTATAATTCCAGCTTCATCTCCTGTGAGGAGTTTTTTCCCAAATACATTTCAGAGAAAGTATGCAAACATAGCGCTCATAGTCTCCCCTATCCAAGTAAAAATGAATCATCCTACAAAACCAAAGAGTGCCCCACTCATAAAGGTCATAAGTGTAGCAGGAAAAAGAACAACTGGCCTAATTGCATAAGCAAATATGTATATAACTGGTCCCCACATGTTTCCTCCTATAAAGTTATAGAAATTTAATGCTATATCTTCGAGCGATAACTGATAAGTAGATTTATACCAAAAAAATGTAGTAACAATAGATATCCACAATACTCCCGTAGCTATCTGCAAGATATTTGACTGGAAAAAGTATTTTATTTCATTTTTTATATTTGAAATCGTGCCAACTACAAAACTGTCACATACTCTTTTTATAAGATCAGATTTTGTTGGATATGCTTGAATAGTTTTTGCCAGTTTATATGCTGAAATTTTATTATCCATAGCGCTCGTCAATAATCAGATCATTTCACCAGCAGCTTTCCCGAAAATAGTAGCTCAGAGAATTCGTCCAGAAATACGTTTAAAGTGAATAACAATAAAACCAGTTGTATCATCTGTTACTTTACTTCTATCATTACTAGAAAAATGAAGAGTTTTAGTAACAAATTCTTCTCTATCGTATCTCACTAATAACTCTTTTTCTGTTTTCCCTATTCTCGCAATTTCATGATGTGTATAGAGAACTGCTGGAAGCGTCATATTTCTTACTGATTTTTTTGGAAATGGTACAAGAATATTTCTAATCACTCCTCTTCCCTCATTATTTGCCCAATGAGTAAACTGAGGATTCCCATTGACACAATCTCCAATTGCGAAAATATGCTTCTTATTCGTTCTATTAAAACTATCAACGATAATTCATTTTTTGTTATGCTCTATTCCTATTTTTTCAAGTCATAATTTTTGAATATTCGCTACCCTTCCTAAGGCAATAAGTATTTTGTCATATGGGAGATATTCTTCTCCTGCACCATGAATATCTGTAATAATAAGTTTCTTTTTTTCACTGCCTTGTACATGTGCTCCTGTATGAACAGAAATTCATTGAGATTCAAATACCTCTTGTAATAACTTTGATGATGCCTCTTCTTCTCTCGGTATAAGGTGAGAATTTCTCTGAACAACATGAGTATCAACTCCCAAAGCCGCAATACTTTCTGAAAGTTCACAGCCAATATATCATCCTCCAATCACTACCATCTTTTTTATTTCTTCAGTTTGTTCAAAAATAGTCTCATTTGTCAGGATATCATTTTCATCTACTCCCTGTATATCTATTTTCATTGCATGAGATCCTGTTGCAAGGATAATCTTCTCTCCTGATATGTGTAGATGATCTTTTCACTCGATATGAAGTGTATGATCATCAACAAAACTCGCATATCACTGTATAACTTTGAGTCCATGAGATTCTACTTTTTCTATTGTTTCTTCATCTTGTATAAGTTTTCTTCTCTCTCGTACTTCAGTAAGTGCTTTTTTCAAAGAAGAGTATTTTCCTGATTTTGCTATATCTATAAGAGCTTTAGATGGAATACAACCAAAGTTTGTACAATCTCATCCTATCGGTCCTCACTCTACAAGCGCTACCTTTTTCCCTGCTGCTGCAAGTCAAAAAGCAACAGTTAGTCACCCCGACCCAGCTCAAACTACTACAATATCATAATCATGTTTCATAGGAAAATTCTAAAAAATATATAAGCAGTATACTAGAGGATGACCTTAAGTGAAACTAAACCAACTCAAACTCAAGCCTCATTCTCATGGTATCGATATCAATAAGTCTTACTGCAACCTCACTCCCAAAGGTAAGTTTTTTTGTTCCATCAACACTCTCAATACACATATCCGTCTGATTATATGAAAGTCCTGTCATGCCGTAGTCGATGAATCACTCTATTGTATCTGGGAGCTCTACAAAAAATCCTTTTTCTATCATGCCTGATATATTTCCACTGAACTGCTCTCAAATCTTGTCAGCCATATATTTACAAGCAAGCATGTCGCGGACTCTATACTCCATTTTCTCTGATCTATCTGCTGTTTCACTACTTCTTTGAGCTACTTTTGGGAGCATTTCACTATAATAATCTTTTCTCTCTCAGCTAAACTTTCCTCTTGTAATCTCTTTAATAATTCTATGTATTTGCAGGTCAGGATATCTCCTAATTGGAGAGGTGAAATGTGAATAAAACTTCAGAGCCAATCAAAAATGCCCAAGATTTTTATCACTATATCTCGCTTTTGAAAGACTCCTGAGGAGAAGTTTTTGTAAATACTGCAATTGAGTGCTTGATTGTAATAATTTTAAGATATCAGGAAAATCCCCAGGAATTTCGCTATCAGGAATAACGGTCTCGAGCATCTTTGTGAATTTTTCTACATCCTCTCCATCGGGATCTTCGTGGATACGGTAGAGAAATGGATATTTAGAAAACTGCTTTGAAACAGATTCATTCGCTAAAACCATACACTCTTCAATGATTTTATACGAGTGGTATCTCTCATACTTTTTGTATTCAAGTGGATTTCACGCGTCATCAAGAACTATTTTTGTTTCAGGAAAATCAAAATCGAGTGAACCTCTATTCTGAGTATTTTTAGAAAGTATATCAGTAAGTTTTTTGAGATCCTGTATATTTTCTCGTAAATATTCAGATACTTTTTCTCCAAATAGTAGCTCATCTCAACTCGTAATATCTCATGAGACAAACTCATCTATTTCTTTATATGTGAGTCTATAATCAGAGATAATTACTGAATTATATACTTCACTTTTTACTACCTTTCCTGAGGTAGAAATATGCATCTCACAAGTCAGTGAAAGCTTATCCTCTCATGGGTGCAAGCTACAAAGTCCATTTGAGATTTCTGTTGGCAGCATTGGGATGACCTGGTCAGCAAGATATATACTGGTTCCTCTTTTTTTTGCTTCTCTATCGAGAGGACTATTTTCACGAACATAATGTGAAACATCTGCTATATGAACATAGAGTATCCAGCCTGAATTATTTTTTTCTAGACTAATTGCATCATCAAGATCCTTACTCTCAGATCCATCAATAGTATAGGTTAAGAGGTTGCGATGATCAGTTCTATACTGTAGATCACTCTGCGAAATATATGATTTTAACTCCTTTGTCTCATCCATAACAGCCCCAGAAAAACTTTTTCGAGCTCACATCTCAAAGGCAATTTTATAAATATCTTCTCGACCTTTTGGAAGGCTTCACAGAGATTCTATAATTCTTCCTTCTGGGTTTTTTCATTCCCACTTTAATATCTGTACTGCAACCTGGGAGCCATCTGCATATCAACGGATATGTTTCCCAGGTATGAATATATCACTTTTAATTTTAGGATTATCACTCACTACAAAAGCAAATGTCTTTCCTACTTTGAGTTTTCAAACTATCAAATGTTCTGACCTTTTTAACACTTTCGTAATTTGAGCTTCTTCCCTGCCTTTAAAATATTGTACCTCAAAAGCTACTTCATCTCCCTCAAAAGCATCAAGTTTTTTAGATTCATGGGTGAAATATCATTTTTTCTCTCCCGTCTTTTCGTCCACTGTATCTACAAAACCAAAAGCTCATTGCCCTTGTTTATAAATACCTACGAGTTCATTTTCTTGATTACGCTTTACTCACAGCTTTCCAGATTTGTGACGCACTTGTTTCTTTTTTGGAGTAGATTTATGAAACACCTTCCCCTCAGCTCTTTTCTGTTTATTTTTAAAACTCTTTCCTCTATTTTCGGACATAAAAAATCTCTATAAATTAGTTACTCCTAATTATATAGAGAAAGAAAGGTATTACTAGTCTCATTGGTATAAGCTACGATTTTTCTGAATTATATCTAAACCATCTATTGATTGACTGAGGATAAAGCTCAACTTCAGAGAATTTAATTCCTAAATCTTGATTTTCTCACAAGATACTTTGTAGATTTTTATTTAATGCTCTTGCAATTATAGCATCTGATAATCATCATTCACGAGATAGTTTCAATAATACCTTTTTATCAATTCCTCAAAGTGTATTTAGTATGTATAGCGCTTTTTGTATACGGTATGTTTTTTCTTGCAATTCTTTCATCTTAAACACTCTATTTACTGCCTTTCATTTTAATAATCAATCAACTTGGGAATTAAAAATATTTAATCATCTTTCAATTCTGCTTGATAATTTCTTTTCATGTACAGGTGTTCTTTTTGTATTTTCCCTTGGTTCCCATCAAAAATGTATAAATAAAAGTCGATGGAGAGTAGCTTTTGGTAGGACCTTAATAGATAGTGGACCAAGGGTTATTATAATTTCATCCAAAGACTTTTCTTGAGTGTAATATAATTCATGAAGATATTCTATTGGATCTATTCACCCAATTGCTTGTTGAACTTCCAAAATAAAGGTTTGGTTTTTTAACCTTGCCTTTGTTCATTGTTTAACCCAGCAAAAAAAATCAAAAAGACTTTCTACTTTTCCTTGTTCATCTATTATATCTTGTCTTTGTGCTACATTCATATAGATATATTATCCTAAAAAGTAGGATTTTTCAATAAAAGCTCACTAAAAAAACAGAGTATTTAAACACATACATAATTTGATTACCATTTTCCAATACTTTCCATGTCTTTCCATGGAGCTTGAACCTCTAGCGCATCTCAGGCTTGAAGTATTTCTATAGAAACATCATCTGGAGATTTAA
The DNA here is from genome assembly GCA_937931775.1 of uncultured Candidatus Altimarinota bacterium. Taxonomy (GTDB): domain Bacteria; phylum Patescibacteriota; class Gracilibacteria; order BD1-5; family UBA6164; genus JAACSU01. The sequence goes on from CALHAQ010000113.1 coordinate 8,954, forward strand.
TAAAGGCCATCTTCCCATCTCTGGGGGGACGATTAATAATTACTCATTTCACCTGAAGCATAGAGCAATACTGATAAATATTCTCTACTTCGTATGCCAAATGCCCCCATGAACGGCCTGTCTCATATACTTCCTCACTTCCCCAATTATATGTAAGCTCAAGTTCTGGCTCTCACGGAGCTGTTGCTAAAAACACAAGAGTAAATTCTCCTGCTGGAACTTCTTTACGCTTTGTCTCTATTAGGCCGAGCGTATCAATGTAGAATTTTAATGATTCATCAAGGTCTTTTACTCGCACCATCGTGTGTAAAAACTTCATAGTATATATATTAAAAATTATTCCTGAGTTCTCTCAGTCTTATAAATTCGTCTTTCTGAGCAGTTAAGAATGGATTATATTTTCTTTCTTCTCACAGAGTCGTAAAAGATAATATATTTCAAAACTTCTCCAAAGCCGCTTCTATTTCTCATGTATTTTCTGGAGTATATTTTTGTAGAAATTTAGCATTTGTTTCTAAATAATCATGACCTGAATAAATAATAACACTATCATCATATTTCTTAAACTTTTGTAGAGATTCATAAAGTATTTCTGTTCCTCATCTGCGAGTATGCCCTACTCATCATTGAAATAACACATCTCCAGAAAATATTGCTACAATTTTAGAATTTTCAGATATCTCAAACATCATATGTCCATCTGCGTGTCCTGGTGTAAAAATAGCCTTTATAGATATACTATCTTCCTCAAATATTATATCTCCATCCTGGAATATACGACTGGCCTCTATCGGCATACGATCATTGCAGATCACTCCAGCATATACATCTTCACACTGTAATCATGCCACTCATTCATAGTGATCATAATGCTCATGCGTTATATATATCTTCTCGAGAGTTAATCCATGGGCATCTAAATATTCTTGAGCAAGTTGAGTCTCAGGAGGATCTATCAAGAGAGCATTTTTATCTCAGTATTCGAGAATATAAAAAATGTTCTGGAGCGGGTTATGTGCAATAATTGGATGTATTTTCATAAAGCTAGTATACAAAAAAAGTTCCTGAATCAAATTCAGGAACTTTTTATTTTATCAAATGGTACCTAGAGAGGGACTCGAACCCTCAAGGCCGAAGCCGGGGGATTTTGAATCCCCTGTGTATACCATTCCACCACCTAGGCTCATAACGTAGTGGTATTATAGTGAAAAAAAAAGAAATACAATCAATTATTTAACGCTCATTGCTTTATGAAAATCAGACATACTCACCTGTTCCACTCATCTTTCTCATTTATCCCAATCCTTAGCATTATTTAAAAAATGAATATTCACTATATCTAAATTTTCTTCATCAATACTAACAAAGAAAGCAGGAGTTTTTTCATAAGTATCACAAAAAGATGGTATCATAACTTTAAATTTATCACGGAAACTTTCATCTATCATCATTCTTATTCCTACTCAAACCCTCTTTCATAGAGCGGCTTGTTGTAATAATACTTTAAGAGTTTGGTGTAATATTTCATGTCGTTCTAATCATATAAGGACATTACTTTTCCAGTTTACAAGATAGTGTATTTCTGACTCTAAGGACACTGAATGCCCAACTCAACAATAAGTGAATTGCATTCTTGCAGTTGAAGGACTTATCTCTACATGATCTATATTTGGATCTTGGGCAAGAAATTCTCTAAAATCCCAAGTACGTTTTTTTACAGATTCTAATAAATTGAAATCCTCTATATTATCTACAATTACATCTACTTTTTCTCCGATTTTCGCTGCACTTTTGTCTGTATGAGGAGTATGAAGTGTTGGATCAGTAAGTATTTCTCCTATTTTAGTTTTACTCTTTTTAATAGCTGCTATCTGTAAAACAGGATCCGATTCTATAAGAGGAGTCCTCGTATCTGGTTCTTCAGTATTACTCAGAATACGCTCTATTTCAACTTGTCTGTCAATTGAAGCAATAACTTGTTGTTCTTTATCAGGATTCCCTATGACACTTCCTGGATGCACTTCTGCTTGTAATACCATATCTATATATTGATTTTATAATAAGTCAATTATTAGAAAAAATTATCCTTTTGCAAATTTTTATTCTCTGGTAAACTGTAAAGTAATAAATATTTATTTAGAAAATTCTATGTTTAACTGCTGAGATTGTGGAAATGAATCACTGACTTGGAAAGGTCAATGTGATTATTGTAAGGCTTGGAATACCCTGAAAGAATTCAAAGAAACAAAATCGAAGTGAGCAAAAGGTGTATCAGGAATAGCTCAGAAACTTGGAAATATATCTGATATGAATAAACAAAACGATGCTATAAAGATAGAAACAAAATCTGGAGAATTTAATACTGTACTTGGTGGATGACTCGTACAAGGGAGTATAGTACTCCTCTCTGGTGAACCAGGAATCTGAAAATCTACTCTAAGTTTACAGCTTGGATGATGGATAAATGAAGAAATTATTTATATCTCTGGTGAAGAAACTCTCACGCAAATATCTGGAAGAGCAAAACGACTCTGAGTGAAATGAAAAAATATTGGTTTATTAGCTGATAATAATCTAGAAAACATTTTAGCGACCCTTGCAAAAAACTCAGCAAAAGTAGTGATACTCGACTCTATTTCTGTTATGTATAGCAATGAGATCAATGGAACAGCCGGAAGTATCGGGCAAGTAAGATATATCACAGAGAAGATTGTCGAATATGGGAAGCAAAATAATATCACTTTCATAATCATCGGTCATGTCACAAAAGATGGCTCTCTGGCTGGGCCTAAAACTCTTGAGCACATGGTAGATACTGTTCTCTACTTTGAATGAGATAAATTTGATAACCTGAGAATCCTGCGAAGTCTCAAAAATAGATTTGGATCAAGTAGTGAAATAGGACTGTATAAAATGTGAGATACTGGGCTTATCGATATTCCCAACCCTGGTCTTGAGTTTATATCTGATGAGCGAGATACTATAGGGTCAGCCCTCTCTGTCACTATGGAGTGAACTCGTCCGCTCGTAGTAGAAACAGAAGCTCTTACCACCTATACCAAGTTTTGATATCCTAAACGCTCAAGTCGAGGAATAGTCTGAAGTAAGCTGGATTTGATTATAGCAGTACTTGGGAAATATACCCCTGTGAAACTCGAGAGCTATGACGTATATGCAAATATTTCTCGTGGACTCTCGCTTTCTGAGCCTGGTCTAGATCTTGCAATAGCAGCAAGTATTATCTCATCAAAGCTCTGAAAAGCTCTTTCGAAAAAAACTGTATTTATAGGAGAAATCTCTCTTACTGGAAAAGTAAAAAAAGTGATGTTTCTCGAGCGGAGAGTCAAAGAAGCTATAAAGATGTGATTCGATACTATTTATATCTCTGATATTTGAGGAACTTCTTCTCTTATGCCAAAAGATTCTAATGCAAAAATTATTGAAATAAAAAATATTACAGATTTTATAAAACATTACAGCTAAAATATGAAACATTCTCTTCTCATAATCACGATTATACTCTGTTCTCTCATATCGTGAGGACTCTGAGCTCTTTGAGTCTCTGAGTATATAACTAAAACCCCTCACCTCTGAATCTCCTCTCCTTTGGAGGAGAAGAGGGCTGCAGATATAAATTCTATTGATGCAACAGAAATTATTTCTGAAGCTTCTATAGAAACACTTCAAACGCGGATAACATCTACAGTTCAAAATGTAGCTCCAAGTATTGTCAGTATAATCATCAAAAAAGATCTTGTAATATATAGAAGTGATCCTTGGGGATTCTTCCAGCAACCTGCTGGAACAGTAACTCAGCAAGTATGATGATGAAGCTGATTTTTCGTAAAAAAAGATGGGACGATACTCACAAACAAACATGTCGTTTCTGATCAAAGTGCCGGATATACTGTGATACTCAGTGATGGAAGTGAATATGATGCTACTATTTTAGCAAGTGATCCTGTAAATGATCTTGCCATCATAAAGATAAATAGTGATAGTAATGATTTTCCAGTGCTTCCAGTTATTGAAAATTCAGATGATATCCAAATTTGAGAATTTAGTGTTGCGGTATGAAACGCTCTGGCAGAATTTCAGAATTCAGTATCTCTTGGTATAATCTCTGGAAAAGATAGATCTCTCGAGGCTCAGGGAGAAACACTTTCTGGACTCTTGCAGACAGATGCAGCTATAAATCCTGGAAATAGTGGATGACCACTTATAGATATTGATGGAAATGTTATCGGTATCAATACAGCTATAGCTACAGGAGGAAATGGAATCGGGTTTGCGAT
>CALHAQ010000114.1 GCA_937931775.1 uncultured Candidatus Altimarinota bacterium
ATACAGAATAATCCGAACTATTTTTAGACACATTACCTTCATGCCACTGCTGAGTATCTTTTGCTCATAATATTAAATCAACCATAGGATTTGCATCTTGTTTATATGAAGCCTGTTGAAAAACACCTGATCCATAAGCAAATGCAAAATCAGGATTGTATTGGTCAAGAAATGATTCTGAAGGAAAATTCCCAGGCATATATAAGAAAATGAAATAATATTTTTATACTATAGCATTTTTTGGCATCTTGTAAAATTATATTTCTGTTTCAAAAACTGTCACAGCATTCCCAGATATACTTACTCTCTGACTGAGTAATTCCACTTTCTTCTCTCATCCTCTCTGAGAACACTGATAGACAGAGAAAGATTTCTTTCAGAGTTTTTCTGACCAAAATGGAGCAAGTACACATTCAATACTCCCGGTTACTGGATCTTCATTAATACCACAATCTGTTACAAAACATCTCATATAATAATCATACTGGGTATCTCATTTACATGTAACGACAATATTTCCATATTCCGTTCCTTTCATTGAAGAAAAACTTGGTTCCAAAGCTTTTAACTCATCTACAGAGTCAGTGAGTAATATCATCCATTTTTTATCAGTACTATATACTTCCTTTATTCATGAAACTCATGTAATCTGCATTGCCTTTTCAATATTTGAAATTTCTTTATATCACCATAGTGGAAAATCCATCTTATATCACGCATTTCACTGAGACACTAACAAAGTATCTTTATTTGCGAGGAACTCTATGTCAGAATTATTTTGAACAACACCAGTAGAAAATAAAATATGAGCAGTGGAAAGAGTCGCATGTCAGCATAAATCTACCTGCTCAGATGGAGTAAAGAATAAAATTCTATATATATTTTCTTTTTCTTTTTTTATAAATGCAGTTTCTGAGAGATTCATCTCACTCGCAATATCCTGCATGATTTCTTTACTTGGAAAATTATCAACAAGACATACTCCAGCTGGATTTCCTGAAAACTTTTCAGATGTAAATGCATCTACTTGGTATAACTTCATAGAATATAAATTATTTTTTAATTTTTACTTCAGCATCTACTGGAAAGCCTTGATTCTCTAACATACATCGAATAAACTTTCCCTGAAGTCTCCCAGGAATAAAGTGCATATGATAATGTTCTACACTCCTGTTTCCCATTGTTTCACGAGTTGCAGAAAAATAGTCTTTCTCTCATAGATTATCATAAAACTCTTTCATAAATGCATGCACTTTTGGTAGTTCTCAAAACTCGTCAGAGTTTAGTTCTCAGACAAATTGTGTATGACGGATAGGAACAGCCATCAAATGATTCTCTTGTCCAGAGTAGGGATATTTATTAAGAATAATTTTCCAATAATCAAACGTATGAATTAAAGTATCCTTGGTAGAATGATTATCACAAAAAGGACATTCATTTCTTCAAAGAACATCAGTGGTTTTATTCATATGGTACTCTGACCTAGTTCAAATTCGAGACATATGAGTATATTAATTATTATTCTCCTTTTCCTGCTTGTTCGAGTTTCATTTGTTGATCGGCAACCGCACAGGCATCAATTATAGGAGCAAGTTTCCCCGTCATTACCTGAGGAATTCCTGAAAAGTTTTGTCCTATTCTGTGATCCGTAATTCTATCTTGGGGATAATTATATGTTCTGATTTTTTCTGATCTATCTCCTGATCCTACTTGCGCAAGTCTTTCCTCTCCAAGTTCTTTGGCTCTTTTCTCTTGTTCTACTGCGTAAATTTTTGCCCTGAGGATTTGATAAGCTTTTTCTCTATTTTTATGTTGTGATCGTCATTCTTGACAGAATACTGAGATACCAGTTGGGATATGCACCATATGAATAGCTGAATCTGTGGTATTTACGTGCTGTCCTCCTGCTCCTGAGGATTTTGTAGCTTTGATATCGAGATCTTCTTCTTTGAGTTCTACATCAAATTCTTCTGCTTCTGGTAGAATAGCTACAGTAATTGCGCTCGTATGAACTCTCCCTTTATTTTCTGTCTCTGGAATTCTCTGAACTCTGTGTACTCCAGATTCGTATTTAAACCTACTATAAGCTCCTTCTCCTCGAACTTCAAAAACCATTTCCTTTACTCAACCTGCATCTCCATCTGTTTTCTCTGTTATTTCTACTTTGTATCCTTCTTCTTCAGCAAATAACAAATAGCTACGAGCGAGTTCTCCTGCAAAGAGTGCAGCCTCATCTCATCCAGTTCCAGCTCTTACTTCTACAATAATATTTTTATCATCATTCGGATCCTTTGGGAGAAGTGCCATTTTAAGATCTTCTTCATATTTTGGGATTTCCTGCTCAGCCTCTGATATTTCCATTTTTATCATTTCCTTCATTTCTTCATCTTTTTCTCCTGAAAGCATTTGCTTATTTTCTTCTAGTTGTTCATTAAGAGACTTGTATTCTTTATATAGATTTACAGCGAGTTCTATAGATTTTTTTCGAGTTGCTACTTGCTTTACTTTTTTTTGATCCTTAAAAATCTCAGGATTACTAAGCTCTATTTCTAAAGATTCAAATTCTTCTACTAATGTGTCTAAGTTAAATTTCATGGTCTTATTTCTAAATAATTATGCAGATGAGTGTAGCGGAAAAGTAATAAATAGCAAGCACCAAGGATACATAAAAGACTCTTCGTATTAGGAAGAGTCTTTTATATTTTTTTGTAAACTATTTTTTCTTTTCTGCGCAAAGAACATATTTCCAAAGCGCTACTGCGAGTACAGCACCAAGTACTGGTCATACAACAAACATCCAAAATTGAGACATAGCGTCACCATTTCCGAGAAGCGCTGGACCGAAACTACGAGCTGGGTTGAATGAAGCGTTTGAAATTGGTCACATTACCATAATTCCCATAGTAAGAGCTAAACCAATAACTACTCCAGCAAGATCACCTGCTCATTTCTTAGCTGTTGCACCAAATATAACCATAAGGAAAAGTGCTGTGAATACTATTTCTCCCATAATAACTGATGAAGCTGAATACCCATCTCAGATAGCATTTGCTGCAAGAGTAGATGGTCATACAAGTTGGAGAAGTATAAATGCTCCTATGAGTGCACCTACTGCTTGTGCAGCAACATATCCTGCAAGATCATTTGTAGAAAGTTTTCCTCTCATCCACATTGCAAGAGAAATAGCAGGATTAATATGACATCCTGATATATTTCCAATCGTGTACACCATAGTCATAACTGCAAAACCAAAAGCTAATGCTACTCCCAAAAGACCTAGAGCATCACCTGATACAACAGCTGCTCCACAACCAACAAGGACTAGTACAGCGGTACCAAAACATTCTGCAATATATTTTTTCATTGCCGCAAAATAAGAAAGTAAAATAGTTCTATCGTAACAATAGAAACTACTCCTAGTATAGAAAGATATTACTTTTTTTCAAATTATGCCTAGCTGATACAACCTTTAGAGTTTATACTTAAGTTTTTCTAGTGGAACTTCTTTATCTCCTATGAGGATTCTTGGGGAAATATTATCCTCACCAGACCCTTCGAAGAAAAAGCTATTATCCCGTCCTTCGTCCTCAAGTATTTTACTAAGTTTTTTTTCTATTTCTCTGATAACTCCCATTTTATCGAGTACATCATAGACTCTCATAACAGCTTCTTTATTTTCAAAATCTGTCATACGAACTATTTGTTCGAGCCGCTTTCATGAAGCTCTAAACTGTAAATCTCATAAATACTCTGTACTGACACGTTTCGGATCTACTCACTGATCAGTAAGATCAAATATCTTTACTTCTTTTTCTTGAATAATTTCTCTATCTACTTCTACTGTAGGAGTTACAAAATTTTCTACAAGATAATCTTTAAGCTCTTCGAGTCATGCTCCAGTTGCTGCAGATATCATAAAGAACTTTTTATCTGGATATTTTTTGGCAAACTCTCAGAGGATATGTTCCCTCATCTCCTCATCTAACAGATCAGCTTTTGAAAATACTATGAGTTCCTGTTTATCTCTGAGTTTATCTGAAAATAATTCAAGCTCTTTTCTGATATCTATATAATCCTGAAATACTGCATCCAGTCTATATAAATCAAGCAAGTGAAGTAATACTCCTGTTCGTTCAATGTGTTTGAGAAACTCTATCCCAAGCCCCTTTCATTCGCTGGCTCCGGGGATAAGACCTGGTACATCTTCAAGCACTAAAGATTTTCCTTTATGATCCATTACTCCAAGATTTGGAGTCAGAGTCGTAAATGGATAGTCTCCTATTTTTGGAGTCACATTTGAAAGTTTTGAGATAAGTGTTGATTTCCCAGCGCTTGGAATACCGATGATTCCAATATCTGCTACCAGTTTAAGTTCAAGAAATATATCTCTCTCTTCTGCTACGTCTCACAGCTCAGCAAATGCTGGAGCCTGACGAGTAGAACTACAGAAATGAGCATTTCAGAATCCACCTCTCCCTCATTTTACTATACAGATTTGTTCTCCATGAGTTTTGAGATCATAAATGAGTTCTCTACTTTCCTCATCTCTGATAAGAGTCCCTGCTGGAACTCTGAGAATAAGATCTTCTCCATTTGCTCCATGGCAGAGATTTGGCATTCCTTTACCACCTTTCTCTGCAGTAAGAACTTTTTTATGTCTATATTCACTCAAGGTATTCAGATTTTCATCAGCCAGAAGATACACATCTCATCCGTCTCATCCGTCTCATCCCCATGGACCACCCTTAGGGATATATTTTTCTCTTCTCCACGAAACAAGACCAGGACCTCCTGTTCCTGCTATTACCTTAATGGATACTTCATCTATGAACATAGTTTTTTATAAAAAATTAGTCTTGCTTTAGTATAAACATTTTTAGTATTTCTAGAAAAAATAGTTCTGAGTAATCCAAAACTCAGAACTATTTTTATTTATTTTAAATGGTGTCACTAGGTGGATTTGAACCACCGACCTCGGGGATATGAATCCCGCGCTCTAACCAACTGAGCTATAGTGACATATAAAAAGCTGAGTGCTGAACTAAATCAGTCTCAGCTTTTTACTGGTATTTTATTGGTTGCGGAGATTGGAATCGAACCAATGACCTCCAGGTTATGAGCCTGGCGAGATACCACTTCTCCACTCCGCGATAGATATTGGTACGGCTACGGAGAATCGAACTCCGGTTGCCTGGATGAAAACCAGGTGTCCTAACCACTAGACGATAGCCGCATACACTACTTTCTATGCATTGAAAGCTCGGGTATTATATACAAATCCCTTCTGAGTCAAGTTTTTTGAAAGAATTTTTGTACTATTTTTTTCAAAGTAGACAAAAACTTTTGCTCTGCTGCTTATTCTGTCTATAGTATTGTAGACAAAAAATATTTTTAAAAACACTAACAAATGTATAGTCTCACTCGTCAAGATGCAGCAGAAAAACTGTGAGTATCTACTAGAAGTATCGATAGATATATAAAATCTGGGAAGCTGAGAAGTAAGAAACAGTGAAAAATTATCTACATTCATGCGCAAGATATTAGAAATCTTTCATGAGCATGAGAAGACAAAAAACCAGAAGTTATTATCCCAAAAGAAAAGACACAAACATACACGCAAAGTAAATCTCATTCAAATGAAGTTATGGATACTCAGAGTAGAGCAACACTTGAAAAGATTTATCTTGATATGAAAAGCGATATCACAAAAAAGGATCAGGTAATTCAAGACTTATCTATAAAGCTTGGTCAAGCTCAAGAAATAGCAAAAAACTCCGTGAGTCTTGTAGAGTTTAAAAAATCACAATTTCTGCTTGAGGAATCAAAATGACATATTTCTAATGAAAATTCTCAATTAAAAGATACTACTCTCGAGCTCTCGCAAAAACTTAAGTATGAAAAAACCACAAATTATCTTTTGATAAGTTTTTGTGTTATACTTCTTGTAGCGCTTGGAGTGCTCTGGTTTATTAAAATATAAACCTTACTGTTCGTCCTTATAGTTCAACGGATAGAACAACCCCCTCCTAAGGGGTAGATGTTGGTTCGATTCCAGCTGAGGATACCATTTTTTATTACAACTGTCACATATTCGTATGTGGCAGATTTTTTTCTTAAGAAATTCTTAAGTTTTCTATATATATTTATACATGAAATATAGTATTGCGCACTCATATTGCATATTTTCTTCTCGCAAGGGAAGAAAAAACAGTTACTATTGTCTCACATATTTACTTTATTATACATAATTTATGCCGGTTAAAAAGACAACTACAACAACAAAAGCAGCTACAAAAACTGCTCCTAGAAAAAAAGTAGTAGCAAAAAAAACAACTACTGCAGCTAAAACTACTACATCGAGAGCTACGAAAACTTCAGACCCAGTAGCCGTAAACGCAAGACATATAGAAGAAAATGCGAGAGATATAAAAAATAACTCAAGTATGATACATATTCTCTACGGGACTATTATTGTACTCATGATGATTATTGCTGGACTTGCATTTTATGTAGGGCAAATGCTTGGGAATAAAAATGCTCCTACTGGAAATACAAATACTCCTGTAATTACTTCAAGTGAAGATGTTACTATTACTATTATCGATGATGCAAGATGTGCAGATTGTCAGACTGATGCTATTACTGGACAACTAAAGGCTCTTCCATTTCTAGCAGGTGCTACATTTATAGAGCAAGATTTCTCAGATTCTGGAGTATCCGATTTTATTACTCAGCAAGAAATCACAGCACTTCCTGTAGTGATATTTAATACAAATGCTTTAAGTGATGGTGGTCAAATAGCTCCATATCTCACAAATCTTCCTGATGGACAATTTTCACTTGCTCTTGGAGCTACTTTTAATCCTTTTGCAGAAAGAAGTGAAAAATGATTCCTGATTCTTGATCAAAGTGATGTAGAATCACTAAAAACTGATTCTCCTATAGACGGAAATAGTGAGGCTGGTATAACATGGATTGAATACTCTGATCTTGAATGTCCATTCTGCGCGAAACTTCATAATGAGTGAACAGCAAATAGTGTAAAAGAAAAATATGGTGATGACCTTAATATCATTTTTAAGCATTTTCCTTTAGACTTTCATGCTAATGCTCTGAGCGCTGCTCAAGCTCTCGAATGTGCAAATGAACAATGAGCTGACTTCTATGGTCTTATAGATGCATCATTTAGTAAATATAATAATAATAACTTTAGTCTTGATGGATTCTATGATTTAGCTGTAGAAAATTGAGCTGATAAAGCAAGTCTAGAGGCATGTGTTACATCGGAAAAATACAAAGAAAAAGCTCTTGCACAACAAACTGAGGGACAATCTCTCTTTGGTATTACGGGAACCCCTGGGAATGTTATTATAAATAATGCCACAGGTGAATACGAAATAGTATCAGGAGCATATCCAGCATCTACATTTGAAGCAATAGTAGATAGAATGCTTGCGAAATAATATACATTTTGATGTAAAAAAGATCGTGAATATCACGATCTTTTTTATATGACTATTTTCTCAGCATCTTGTTTACAAATCCCTCATCTTTTCTCCAATTTTTCCTGACCTTTGCTCGCAGGGAGAGAAATACCTTTTGATCAAAAATTTCTTCGAGTTCTATTCTTGCTGCTTTTCAGACTCTTGTTATGAGTGTTCCTCATTTCCCAATAACTATATATTTTTGAGAATCTGTTTCTGTATAGATATATGCTGAAATCTTTTTTATCCCCTTTTCATCGTCTTCTATCTCTTCTACAGCTACAAAAACGCTATGCGGAAGTTCCTCCTTGAGATTATGGAAAAGTTTTTCTCTAATAATTTCAGAGATTCTAAAATATATATCTTGTTTTGTATAATAATCTTCTGGAAAGAGTATTGGTCCATCTGGGAGCTGAGTCTTTATGGCATCTATGAGAGCAGAAAATCCACTTTTATCCTCACTGGATATCTCATATACATCGTCTCCTGCTGGTATATCTATAGCAGGATGTAAGTCTCTTTTTGTATATACTTTAAATACAGGGGTACTAATTTTTGTAAGTATGTCAGCTATATACTCCTCTTCTTTTCCTGTAGGTCTTGAACTATCTATAAAGTAAAGTACAAGTTCGCTATCCCTCAGACTCGAGAGAGCT
>CALHAQ010000115.1 GCA_937931775.1 uncultured Candidatus Altimarinota bacterium
TTTTCAAATACTCTCAAAAGTACTTACAGCCATTATTTCTATATTTTTAATCGGAATATTAACAAAATACCTTCCTATAGAAATGTATGGGAGTTATAATAAGGTTTATAGTTACTTAGGTATTTTTGCATTTCTCGCTGATCTTTGACTATATACTATAGCCGTAAGAGAAATTTCCCGTAAGTGATCTGATCCTGAAAAAATAATTGGAAATATACTTACTTTAAGAATAGGACTGGCCGTATGTATATGGGTATTAGCTTTTCTTATTGCTTTCTTGCTTCCTGGATATAATGATACGCTGACTTTGATAGCAATATTTATTGTATGATGATTTACTCTTATTAGTCTTATTAATTCATCTCTTCTTGCTTTGATGCAGTCGCAAATGAAGATAGAGTTTTCACTTATTTCAGTAGTTTCAGGAAAATTGATAAATATAGCTCTAATAGCTATATTTTTAATGTATATATTTACAGACGTGTCACAAATATCACTGGCATATACTTCAGTATTTATAGCATGATTTATTGGAATATTACTCAATACATATATGAACTATATATATGCAAAAAAAATTATACCTATAAGACTCCTATGTGATACGCAGTATATAAAACATATTTTTAAGGTATCACTTCCATACGGTATAGCACTATTCCTTTCTGTCGTATACTTTAAAATAGATATTATATTACTCTCACTTTTAGAAAACCCAGAAAAAGCTGATATTTCTATAGCACTTTATGGTCTCCCAATGAAAATAATAGAAGTACTTATGGTACTGTGAGGCTTTTATTTAAATTCTTTACTCCCGAGTTTGAGCAAAAGTTTTAGTGAAAACAAACATGAGAAAATCTCTGACATGCTTGGAATCTCTCTCAAAGTCCTTATAAGTTTCGCACTTCTTATATTTACTCTTTGAAATTTATTTGCGGTAGAAGTAATATCAATTATAGCTACTCAACAGTATGTTGATCCTGCCTGACATATGTATAATTCTGTTCAAGCCTTGTCACTTTGTTTGTGAGTATTAGTATTTCATTTTATTTCTTTGGCTTTTATTTATATCTTTATTGCAAGCGAAAGGCAGTGAATATTATTATGGATTAATGCGGGAGTGACAGTTGTGAATATTGTCGGGAATATTCTCTTGATTCCTCATTATTCGTTTTTGTGAGCTGCGATAGTTACTCTTGTTTCACAAATACTCCTTATGATTATTTGTTCGAGTATTATCGTAAGGGAAATAAAAATATCTCTGATATATATAAGAGGGATTTGTATGAGTTTTATTATTGCGGGGATTCTCTTTTATTTATCCTCAATAGTAAAGGACACATTGGTACTTTGAAATATCTGGAGCATAGTAATTATCAGTCCTATATTTGTAATTTCTTATATACTACTTGAATATGTAGTTTCAAAAAATATCATAGAAAAAATTAGTCTATCTCGATAACTCAAGTGAGAGTATTGATAGTAATGTTTCTTCATATTGGTGCAAGTCAGTATGAAAAAAATAACTTTTTATATTGAGCGTCACTACATCATGAAATAGATCACTGTGATCATGTAAAAGTAATAGTAAATGGACCACTGTTACTTCCAATACTATTATCGAGTCTTTGACAACGAAGGTCATATATAGAAAAACCATCACTTGCAGACCAAGCATTATAATCTACAAGAGTCCCGCTCATATATCTACTGGTTAAACTTCAACTAGAAGAAGTATTCTCCACTTCGATACTCCAGGAATTTGGAGATATATTGCTTGCGTCAATAGATCGTCATACAAGAGCATTATTTCTTGTCTCCTCTATAATGTTCACAATACCTGTAACTCCTATATCTATCTTTTGTTTTTGGGAAAGCCTAGAAAAATCTATATTCGTGACTCATAGTAATAATATAGATATTATTGCTATAGCTACAAGAACTTCAATAAGAGTGAAAGCTGGAACGAATGTTTTTTTTCGCATAAAAGTATTGTCAAAAAACAAAAAAAATCTAATATGGAAGCATATTACTCTAATTAAGAGTGAATACAAGCTTGATTACTTTCTAAAGACTTACGTATGAAATCACTGATGAAGTTCTGAATATTCTTATGTATATTCTCTATGTTTAGCATAAGTTATGCTGCTGCTATGAGCCCAGAAAATGTAGAAGTAGTATCTGCGAGTGATACAAGTATATCTTTAGACTGGGATGATGTTAATGATTCTCAATGATATTTCATGTATTATGGAACTCAAACATGATCATGAGAAAGCTATGAAGTAGAATGAGTAGATATAATAGAAGAAAGTGAATTCATATTAGAAGATTTACTTCCAGACACTCGTTATTATATTGCAGTAACTTCTCTTGATGAATTTGGTGCTGAGTCAGATTATTCGTCTGAAATAGAATACGTAACTCTCACTCTTGGAAGTGAGGAACAAGCAACGAGTTTTAGGATCACAGAAGTACAAGTGAGGGATGATACAAGTATTGAACTTATTTTCTCCACGGATTTGGATACGAATAGCTCAAGTGCTCGAGAATTTCTTATAAGAGATGAAGATTCAGGACAAGAAATAGGGGTAGATATATCTGATATTCTTGAAGGAAATCCGAGGAATGTAATTGCTGTACTATCATCAAATCTGACGGCAGATACTTTGTATCAAGTGACAGTACTCGATATTAGAGATGCTTCTGGAAATACTATAGAAGCAGGAATAGATGCTTTTATTAATTTCACTACTCCTCTTGTATTTACGAATGACCTCCCAGCTGCAGGAACTGATACTCCTACCACTCAACCAGAAGTACCTACTGATACAGAGGCATCTACTGAGACAGAAACTACATCTGCTACAAATAATGAAACTGTATCAGAACCTAAAGGAAATGGGGGATGAGTTACTCTTTCTTCAGCTGACTTAGGAGAAACAGTTAGTACTGTAGTAGATCAAAATGAAAAACTCCCAGTAGCAGGACCTGAGCATTGGCTCCTTGCATTTATTGCTCTTCTAATGGCATGAGGAATATATTATATTACTCTTAGAAAACATTCCTAAATTCGTCAACACCAAAAAATTACCACTTCCCACATAAATCCTTATAAATACTCTATATATTTATAAGGATTTTTTCATGCATACGAGCATAAAACAAGCTCTAGGATTTACCCTGTGTAAGTCTTTATAGGCTGAATGATTTTTGTATATCAAGCTTCTAGTTGAAATATAGCGTCAGGATTAAGTTATAGTTATGGAATTTTTATACATTATATATTCTAAAATAATAATAAAAAACAGCTTACATAGCTGTTTTTTTTGAAAATGGAAGTAAGAGTCATATCACAGAGTAATTTTTATATGTAATAATTTTATTATATATATCTATTATTTTTCTATATTTCTTCATCATGCGAGCAATATCAGAAGATTCTTGGATTATTACATCCCTGATATAGAGAAATTTCTTTTCTTTGAGAAGTTTAGGATTTTTATTGCAAACTTGAAATATGAAATTTATTTCATGATGAATATGAGACTCTACATCGAGAAAACCTTCCATACTATTACTTACAAGCATAAGTGAAAATTCTTTTTTTCTCAAATTCATGACTTCAGCAAATATTTCAGAATGTTTGATTACAAGATCCTTAGTAACTTCATAGAGTGCAGGAAAGAGATCACTGCGAGAAGCAAAAGTATGTAAAAGTTTTTTTTCAAAGCTTTGTATCCTCATATTGAGTATATATAGACAAATCCCTCCTGATGAAAGTAGGATTATGATAATCAGAAAAATGATGCTATATATATTCATATGTTTATTGTATCACAAAGCCAGCATAGGGTCAAAAAACTCTTTGACTTTTATAATATATCGATATACTTGTCTTTGACAGGGGTTACAAGATTATTGTAACGCTTTTTTATTTTTTAGATTTTTACCATGATCCAGTTTATAAAGGAGGCTCTCAGAGAGTTTAAACATGTTGTTTGGCCTACAAGAAAAGAAACTCAAAAGTTTTTTGGTCTTGTACTTGCGATACTAGTTTTCTTTGGAGTATACTTATTCATAGCAAGTAATATTTTTTCTGAAATTATTTTTGGACTTAAAAATATTCTTGGTAGTGGAGACCGCTCTAGTAGTATTTCTAGAAGTGTTTCCCAAGATGAGATAGATGCGCTTTTCTCTAATGAAGTAAATGTTGAAGTATCTGATGTACAGGCAAGTTCTGAACAAGCAGTTGTAGAGGCAACAGCAACATGAGAAGTATCTGAGTAATATTATATAAAACAAAAAACACTATGTTAGACAATAAAGCACAATGGTATGTAATCCAAGTAATTTCGGGAACAGAAGAAAATGTAAAACAATCCCTCTTTCAGAGAAGAGAGAGCTTTGCACTTGAGGATCATATCATAGACGTATTTGTACCTACTCATGATGTTGTATCAGTGAGGGCTGGTGGAACAAAGGTAAAGAAGAAGAAAAACATCCTTCCAGGATATATACTTGTAGAAATGGTGGTAACAAATGAGAGTTGGTATATTGTTCGTAATACTCCAAATGTTACAGGGTTTCTCGGAGCTGGTAATATACCAGTACCAGTTTCAGGAGAAGAACTTGCTCAACTCAGAGGGAAAGTAGAGAGTAAAGATGAAACATTTACTACTAAATTTCAAACAGGTGATATGGCAATGATCACAAAAGGAGCTTTTGAGTGAAATGAATGAATTATTACTGATGTAAATGAATCAAAAGGACTTGTAAAAGTGAATATCAATTTACTTGGTCGTGATACACCAATAGAACTAGATTTTTCACAAATCGTTGTAAAATAATTATAGAATTCTATGAGATATATTATATCACTTTTACTCTTTCTTATACTTCTTCTTTGAGCTAATATATTTGCATATATAGTGAGTGAAGACTATAGGTTCTTTGTAAAAAAGATAAAATATAAACAAGAAATTGTATATGAAAATAATGGGAATATAGATGATTCTGAGAGAATTATAATAGTGGAAGAAAACAACAATACAATAACTGATTTTTCTCCTGATAGTATTGCTACTACTTCTACAGAAGGTTTTACCTTTTTAGATGTACTCTCAGGTGAATCTCTTGAAAAGAAAGAAGACAAAGCCCTGAGAGACTTAACTCGTGATGAAATTTCTTTTATTGCTGAGTTTGAAAAAAAATTTGTACTAGAAAAACGACAATCGTTCTCGAGCCTCTTTGATATAACAACAGAGTATCCAGATGACTATCATGAGTATGCAAATAAACATATAAGTATATATGTATTTCCTACAAAGAATTATGATGAAATATATAATATATTTGATGTTCTACGATATGAAGTCCCATATACGCTTAATGAGACAAATAATTTTTGAGATAAATCTTTCTATATTAATCTTGATGAAGTATATCGTGATGGCATAGTTCGTATTGTTCTCGAGAGCCAAAATACTGTTTTTTGATTGAAAATAAAAAAAGATAACTATAATACAGTTAAGAAAATTCTCGAAGAGCTAGGATCTTCTGGAAACACAAGCTAAATTTTAGCAATAAATTTTAATTTTACCTATAAATAAATATAAACTATGTCAGATCAAATAATTTACCTAACGCAGGAAGGACTTGAAAAACTCCAAGAAGAATACCGTTATCTGAAAGATGATAAACGTATCGAAATAGCAGAAAAACTGAAAGAAGCAATTAGTTTTGGGGATCTGAGTGAAAATTCTGAATATGAAGATGCAAGAGCAGAACAAGCTCAGGTAGAACTGAGAATTACAGAAGTAGAGGATCAACTTAAAAGGGTAGAACTCATAAAAGAAGACAAGAAAACAACTGGAGCAAAAAAAGTAAATATGGGGATGACTATTACTGTATGTGAAACAGGATCAAAAGAAAAAGAACAATATAAGATAGTAGGTACAACAGAAGCAGATATACTTGCCGAAATACCAACAGTTTCAAATGAATCTCTTGTAGGGAAAGCAGTTCTTGGAAAGAAGAAATGAGATATGTTTAAACTCAAAAATGGAGCAGGAGAATCGATAGAATATAAAATCCTTGAAGTAGCATAATATCTTTTAATATTACATACAAATGTATAACACTTTTTATGAAACACTTATATTAGTGCCAGCTGTTACATTTGTATTTTCAGTAGTAATTAAAGGGTTACTGATAAAAGTAGCTTCAGGTAAATGGAATTTAGAGAGGTCTCTTGGGAGTTGATGAATGCCTTCAGTGCACTCATCAGTAGTAGTCTCTCTTGCAACTGCTTTTGCTCTCAAGTATGGTATTCACCATGATTTATTTGCTATTGTTATGTGATTTACTGGTATTATTATTTATGATGCTATAAACGTACGTTACGAAGCTGGTCTTCATGCAAAACTTATCAATGAACGTCTTGGAGAAAAAAGACTCAAAGAGTCTCTCTGACATCTTCCATCAGAAGCTTTTGCTGGAAGTCTATTAGGGATAATAGTTGCAGTGATTCTCTTCTATATTTAGAGAATAATAAGTAAAAAAGACTTCCATGAGTGGAAGTCTTTTTTAATACCTATCTCTCCCAAATCCCCATCTATAGGGAGTAGGAAATATTGGAGCTCATCAGAGTCTGACTCATGCCCACATTGCAGGAGCAAGTGCGTGATGCCATCATCATTTGTTTGCGACACATGTGTAGAGCTGATTATCTGCAGTCAGTCTCGATTTCCAATTTCCACCAAAAAAGTATTTATCATCATGTACCTTACAACAGTCCCCATAATTTCCATCAGGAAACATACTACAGCCATCATATACAAAATTGTTTGGAATCTCAGTAATACTTAATTCTGAAGATTCTCTATTACTTCCAAATTGTGTTATGAGAAGAAATAGTAGCGCTATAGTAGAGAGTATATAATATTTTTGTTGCATATTTTAATATTCTCAAAGTTCTAGTGATGTACCTATTGTTTCTCATGATTTTTTTAAGACTTTCAATTCAAGAATATCTCATGGTATAGAGTTTTGAATATATTTCCTAAGAGTATTTTGTAAGGAGAGATCTTGATTATCAACACTCAGTATTATATCTCCAGGTTCTAGGCCTGCAGATTCAGCGCTACTTCACTCGAGTACACTTCCAGATTCATCTATTATATATGCACCGTAGTCTACAGATAATCAGATCTCACTTGCTACTCATTGTGAGTTTGGGATATAGTTTATACCTATGAAAGGCCTTTTTATTCTCCCACTTTCATTGATACTTTGTAGCATGTAATCTATTTTTTCTTGAGTAAGTGAT
>CALHAQ010000116.1 GCA_937931775.1 uncultured Candidatus Altimarinota bacterium
GAGTAGATCCTGATCGCCAACGAAACCCAAAAGAACAAAATCTAATACCTCTAAAAAGAGCGACTTCAACGTGACCATTATCTGAATGATCTCAAAGAAAATCTCCATCTGAACAAATAAACTATGAAGACATTAAACAGCTAAGGACCCAATTTAGAGGCAATATAAAAGTTGATGGAGCAAACCTAACAACTTTCCACTAAATTGAGAGAATACTATGAGGAATATCAAGGGATTAATGCGGTGCTGTTGATGTAAAAACAGATGAGATTGGAGGATAAAAGGTTTTATAGTGAACGTATGGTTGAATTTTAGAATAAGATGGTTGATTTAAGGAAGTATTTGCATGATAAAGAGGATTCTTTTAGTTCTGTTGTTGCTAGGTTGAGGAAATATTAGGAATTAGGGGAGAGTACAATGGAGGATAAACTTAGTTTGTTTAAGAAGGAGATTGGGGAGAGGCATATCAACTAATTTGTGGCTGAGATACTTAAAGAAAAGAACTTTTATAGGAATAATTATGAGAAAGTGGTCAAAGATTATGTTGCTTTTGATACGATGAAGAAGGAACTTCTTGAAAGATTTCCTGAGGCTCAGTCAGTGATCGATAACTATGAGATTGAAAATAAAGAGAAATTGGATTAGATGGTTCAAAATGTATACAAAGCTCAATAAATATCATAGGAGCAAAAAGATGGAAAAGATAAAAAGAAGGCAAAGATAGAGCCAAATAAAGAACTAATCCGTTTATTGAAGAAATAAAAGTTAAGTAAATAACTATATGAAGATGCATTAAATGATGCAATATAAAAAAATGAGGAATTAATCAGTATTAAAAATATCTATTAAAAAAGTTTGAGTAAATTGGAGTTGAAAGTTAAGTTGCTTTATGCTGAGAACACTGTTTTTGCTTTGAGGTTGGCGTAATATGATCATCATTATTGTCGATATAGCACCCATTACAAAAGATACTATGAAGAAGGTGAAAAAGGAGGATTGAGGGTCATGACAGATGCTAGGGTAAAGGAGTATGGTAAGAAAGTGCAGCAATATTTTGAGTCAGATACTGATCTTTACAAAAAGTTCAGTGAAAAGATCCAAAATGATGTCTAAAAATGGAGTTAGTTCATATGTGATAGCCCTGAGGTAAGGCAAGAAATGCTAAGTAAAAACTTGCTGATGAAGAGTTGCTCAGTACCAAATCTCATCGTCAATTTCGATCTCTAGGAATATGAGTAGAATGAGAAAATGATTATCTAAGAATATTGAACCCTTTTAATTCCTGTTTTTATCTTTTAAAAAAGTAATGAAAGACTGTAATATATAAAATGAATTTCATAGAGAATGAACCAGTTGAGATATCAACCCTAAAAGAAGAATTAGTGCCACATTTCCATTTACTAGACCATAACGTCCAAAAATAAATAGTCTACATCTTATAGTTATTGCTCCTTCAACCATAAAAAAAGCAAATCCAATAATTTTCAAGATTAGGTTACCTCGAAGAAGCACCATTATTACGTTCTCATATCTGGAAATGTACCACTATCCATCTATAATTCAGTATTACTCGATACGTTGCCCATAAATCCTAAATTATGGATCTCAACAAAAAAAGCTAACTATGAACTCTATCGTTCCCTCATTGATAAATTTATGGGGAAATATATTGATGAAGATGACTTACTTGATCTTAAAGAGAATTTTGATTAGCAATTATGGAATTAGATATAGTTGGATACGAGAAGGACGCATTCTATACTCAATTTTTATCAAAAGCAAATTGATCATACTGTTATCTATATCAAGAAGGCGACCAAAAATTCTGATGTGCTTAATAGGATCTTGTATATTTGGGGGAGAATCAATCCTACAGTCAAGTATGTTCAAGGGTACACATCATAAATTACTTAGGATGAATGAGATATTGGCCCCTTTGTACTATCTTTAGTTCCAAAAGTTCAATATCTACTCAGAATCAGAGGTCTTCTTCATGTTTTCATCCTTGATGACTTTTTTGATCGATATGCATATCAAAGATATGGATGATTCAGAACATGGTATCTCAGGTCGTATGCGTATGCTGAATAGATATTTAAAGGTAGTTGACTATGAACTATGGAACCGGATGGATCAAGAGAAGATCATGCCAGAATATTACAGTTTTAGATGGTTAGCCTTATTACTTGCGCAATAATTTGGGTTGTACTAAACTATGAAATTATGGGATGTCATGTTTTCTTATTAGGGATACAAGCGTTACTTTTATCTATATTGCTGTTGTATAGCGATCTTGAAATATCGGAAATAGACCATAATGAAGGAAGATTTTGCATTTGTCCTTCCAGCTATCCAAAAATTGAGAGATGTAAACTTGATCAAAATTATTGAAATTGCATCAAAATTGTATGAAAAGTATGGCAAGGTGAGTTTGGATAAGTTGTATCAAAGGATCAATGAGAAAATATAAAAGAAAAAGTTGATGGAGAACTAGACAAAGAAGAAATAGGAGGAAGAAAGGGATAATAAATGGAATTACAATTCTATGCTGCAGAAGACGGGTACTTTTTTCTCTAAGTTCAAATTTGGAGGTAGTGGCAAGTGATTTCGATTGTCTTTTTTACTACATATTTAGCTATTAATAGCAAAGATGAAGATATCAACGTCTCAACTTGATTGGCTTGACTTTGATAGGTTTAGCTTGGAGGACTCCTCCTTCATTAATGGCATCGATTTGCCAATCTTCCAGGGCTGCGTATCGTACTGATGGTGGTGCGAGTGATGGCCCATTGGAAAGAGGGGGCAGACCAAGAGATGACTTGGAAGAGGCTGCTGGTGATTCTTTTTTAGTGGGGGCAGGTAATTGACTTCTGGGTCCTAAGAATTTGATCATGGGTGTTCTGCTGAAAGAAAAGAAGATACTATTAGTCAGTCTGTTCATTTTCCTTTCGAAATATTTATAACTATCGTCATATTTGATTTGTTTCAACTTTTCCATGACAAAAGTCCAATAAAAAAGACCATCTTTTCTGACAAAAACAATAGTAATGA
>CALHAQ010000117.1 GCA_937931775.1 uncultured Candidatus Altimarinota bacterium
ACACGTCTGAACTCCAGTCCCTAAAAAAAGAAACACGAGAGCAAATCATGCTGTTTTATAATCCTGGGGAATACTTGAAAGAAATCATTTTTTTTGTCTAGCCACGGAGTATTAATCTTTAAGGATATATGCTTTAAGCCAAGTATATATAAAAAAACTCCCATTTCAAGGGAGTTTTTTTTCATCTGATTATAATTCTACAGATGACTTTATGTTATATTATTTACTATCGTCAATAGTATTTAATGAGCTCTTACTTTCTTCTGAGATGAATATTATTAGAATGTATTCAATATATTTTTTAAAATAAGAAATTATGGAGTTTTTATGATTTAGACTTTCTTTGTTAATATTAGTTCTATTTAGTTTTTCTTCTCTAGCACACGCTGATAGTGATGATGTTGATTGGAGTGATTATAGTCTTTACACTGACTATGATGAATGAGACGAAGAGTTAGAAATAAAATTTTCTACATATAGTGATGGGAATCCAGATGAAGACTTTATTCTAGAGATGGAAATAGGTGATGAAAATTGTGAAATGGAGCTCGAATATAAGAGTTTCCAAGTTACTGGTGAATGTATTCTGGATATTAAAGATGATGAAATAAGAGGACTATATGATACAAAGATCACAGTAGATGATGAAGACGATGATACTGTATATACTGATAATAATGTAGAAATCGAGATAGATGGATATCAAGAAGATTTTGATTGGGATGATCTAAAAGTAGACGCAACATATGATGAAAAGGATGAAGATCTAGAACTCAAAATCTATATGGAAGATATATCGAGAGATCCTGATTATGACTATGAAATAGAATTTGAAATAGATAATAAGAATTTCAAGAAGAAGTTTTCTTATGATGAAGATGAAAGTGAATTATCTTTTTCATTTGATACTCCAGTTGATAAAGATGAAATAGAAGATGAGTATGATATTGGTTTCGAAGTGTTTAATACAGACTTAGACGATGAGGAAGTATGAGATGGTGACTTAGAATTTGAAGTAGAGATTATATGATCAAGTGATGATTTAGATTGGGATAAATTAGATTACACTGCCTTATATGATGAAGACAGAAGTAGACTCGCTCTCAATTTTATTCTCTCAAATGTAAAGACAGAGCCTAATGGAAGCTATAAATCATTTATTGAATTTGAGAGAGAGGACTATGATGAAAAGTTTAATTATGATGATGATGAAGAGCATCTTATCGCAGAATACTCTATTAAGATAGATGAGGACGATTTAGGTAATTACTATGATATAGATATTAAAATAGAAGATCAAGATGATGACGAAGTTTTTGATGATGAAATTGATGTAGATATAGAGTATTTAAGTGAGGCTGATGACTTTGATTGGGATGATTTAGAGGTAAGTGCAAGTTATAATGAAAACAAAGAAATTCTTTATATAGAACTTGTACTTGAATGAATTAAATCTACACCAACATTCACATATACTACTGATCTAGAATTTGCTGATGAAGAAGAGTTTAAGAAATTTACATATAATAGCGATGAAGATGAACTCAGAGCAAGTATTGATGTTCGTATCGATGAAGATGATATAGAAAATGAATATGAATTTGATATAAAAATTGAAAATGATGATCAAGAAAGAGTTTATAATGAAGATATCGATGTTGAGATCACTGACTATAAAGATGTAGCTCAAGAAGAAGATTCTGACTATGATTGGGAAAATACTACTATTGATTTTGATTATTCTACGAGCTCACAGTATCTGACAATAGAAGTGGAACTTGAATGAATAAATGATTATCCTAGTCTTGATTATTTTACAGAAATCAATCTTTCGGGTGTTAATGAAGAGATAGGATCAAAACTGAGATATGACAGCGCTAATAAAAGACTATATGGTACATATAATCTCTTTATAAAAGAAAATGATATAGAGGATGAGTATAAGCTTACTATGTTTATAAATGATGAATATAATGATTTACAACATTTAGCTACCGGTGATTTTGATGTTATTTTTGATAAAGCAGATGAAAAAGATGAAAAAGATGAGGAAGAGTGAGAAAAATACGTTTCTGCAAGTACAAAAAAAGCAGTAGATAATTTCATGGAAAAGATCTATAAAAGATACGATGATGAGTCAGATGCAATAGCCTACTTTAAAGTAGTAATAACTACTCTTGATGCCTATGCAGATTCAAAAACGCGTTATAGATCAGTAATAGATGATATAAATTACCTTCTTCAAGAAGAAATAGATAATAACTAATATTTTAAGCTAGAAAAAAGACAGATATATAATCTGTCTTTTTTATTTTATTATGTCTATGTGTTAGGCAGCCATGAGATAGTCTTTCTGCATTGTTTTTGCTGTTTCACTTTCACTTACTCAAAACATTTCTGCTAGGTGAGCTGTAACACATATAGATTCTAACTTTTGTGCTGCGGCAAGTGCTCCATCTATCGCGGAGTTATATTTTTTTAGTGTAGCACTTACTTCAGGATTTAAATCCATTGTTTCTATGTTTGTATTTGTGTTTTGCATAACTTTTGTAATTATATTTTTAAAATAGAATCCCTCCACCTGCGGGCATATATCATAAGGGGACAATTTTAGTTTATTTGTGTAATACTCATTCTAGAACTATTTTCTTACCAGTGTTCCTTGTCATTTGGCCTCTAGGGCCATCACCAGCATATATGCTGCTTCTCATCGGGTTATCTGTTTATCAGGTCTAAAATAATCTTCTCAAAACTCGTCTCTCCATTTATAGCTGCCTCATAGTAGACTTGCAACTCTTTGCTGATTTTCTCACTTCATATCTTTATAGTCTTCAGAGCTTCAACTTGAATAACTTTCTCATAAATACTTATGCGTAAGATTTAGAAAATCTTCTCTTGTGAGAGTATCTACTTTTGATACTCTTTCTGATCTTATTTCCTGAGTATCTTCACCACTTATTTCTAGAGTGTTTTGTATCCATGACATCGCATCTGCTTGGGTAATCGCTCTATTTTCAAGAAAGTATCATTTATTTATTTCTCCTGCTATTCAGCTTGAAAGTGTTTCTATTACTTCATCATAGTACTCATAAGAGCTCGCTAATCATTTCGGAGTATTTACACTTATAGATTTTCCTGCGAGTGATTTTCATCACTCCTGAAGAGATATTTTCACACTTTGCGTATCAAGTATCCTGTAGTCAAATATGAGTACTCATGCTATAGTATCTTCATAGTTGTAACTTAAATCTTTAGTATATTCTTCTGAGAAACATCATCTTTTGTATATAGCTTTTATGTCTTGGAGCCTTCCTCTTTTTATACAATATTCTATATCGTTATTTGATGAAATATTGAAATCTCATGCGAACTCGTTTCTTATAAGTTTATTTCCATACTGGTCTTTGAGAAGTATGATACCTGTTTTCTCTTCTCCGAGAATAGAGGAATTTGCCATATATATATCTGCTGAACTTGCTGTAAGTTTTTCTCCTTGTGCTCAGATAGTGACCGAAAAGGTTTTAACTGTTACTTCTCCTATTTTTACTGTGATATTTGTGTGCCCTTCAGACTTACCTGTGATTTTTATTTCTCTGCTTCCATCTGTGAAGTTGTAAAAACTTTCTGGAAATATTGATACTAAATCTTTATCATAAGAGAAGCTTACATTTCCTGGTGTATTACCTCTAAATCACTTTCACTTCCTATTCTCTAATCTCAACTCAGTAATTTTTGTTTCATTTGTTTCTAGATGAGATATAGGAGATTTAAAGTCTATATCATATACTTTTAAGAATTCTTCCATCTCTTGAGCTTCTCTCTCTTCTCTGGTCATAAGATTTATTCTTGATACTTTTTCTACTTTTTGAATTGTTGGTGTTGTATTTCTTTCTACTATAACACTTTGAGTACTTACAGTTTGAACACTTTGCCCCCCAGATGCTACATAAGCATCATAATCTGTTTTTGTTTGTTTACGAGTTTTTGGTCCAAACCATCCAGCTCCATCATCATTTTTTGTTTGTAATACTCATGTAGCTAATTGATACTCTATGATAGATGTTTCTATATCTTCAAAATCCCCTGAGATTCTTCCGTCGTAATATCAAAGTTTATTATAAATTCTCTGTACTTGCTTTACTTCATCACTGCCTCCATATCCATAGTAGACGGTTGTATTAAATATATCATCTGCAGAGATATTTTGAGTTACAGTTTTTGTAGTAGTTTTTTTTGTTGTGCTTGAACTTTGTGAAACCTTTGTTTCATCAAGAATAGCTCCATTTGTATCTAGAAATACAAGAGGATCAAAAGTATGAGTATCAAGTTCATTAAAACATACTCCTTTCTCAGTGATTTCATAATATGAGTATGGACATGCATTCCAGTCATAATAATATGGATGAAAACTACTTGGAAGATCTATTTGAAAGTGAAGATGATTTCATGTTGAATTACCAGTACTTCATACTTCTCCTATTTTATCTCAAACTTCCACCCTGTCTCCCTTTTTGACTCCTCTTATAAATAGATGGGCATAGTTTGATACTATTTTTTTTCATCTTATTGTATGTTCTATTGAAACGTAGTTTCACCATCCAAGATCATTTCATGATTCAATTACTTTTCCATCAGCAATAGAATATACAGGAGTTCATTTTGCAGTCGCTATGTCAGTTCCTTGATGACCACCATTTCCAACATCCCAACCATATTTATAACTTGAACCCCACAGTACCGTATAGAGACGAGTAAAGTCATTATAACCACCATTTTTAGTAGCATATTTAGAATATTGACTTGGTTTT
>CALHAQ010000118.1 GCA_937931775.1 uncultured Candidatus Altimarinota bacterium
ATCTTTTTCATTCCAAATCTTATCATAGAGCTTATCTTGAGTTTTAATGGAATGATTTACTGTAGTGATAATTGTGCTTGGTCATATTAAACAATCTCAGGTAAATACTATTTTACTATTTTTTCCTGCAAGGATAGAACAAAAGCTATTTACAAATAAATTCCCTCATATTTCAATATTATTATGATAGGCTATATTTGTTCATTTAAATTTTATATAAGCTCTTAGATGAAGCTTCACTCATCTCAGTTTATAGTAACATTTATATAAGTAGTTTAAAATTCTCATTTTTTAGATTATTTGCTTTTAGCATATATTCTCCATAAATTTCTTAGACCTATTGTAAGGATTTTTGGCATACACATAAATAAAAATGATTTTTTCCAAAATGCTGAATATTTATAATATCTCTTTATAAGATCAGAGTATACTGAATATTTCTTTTTTAGTGGAAGAGATGAATTTTTAATTTGTATAATGTGTCCTCTTATAAGAGTAGAAGAAAGATCTCATAGTATCTTATCTACATATTTTTTCTCAAAGGCAGAGTGAGCAATATCTCTATATCATAGTACATCAATATACATACGTTTAATTAATCATTCTTGTCTATCTACTGTAAAGCTGTCATTTCACATCCTACATCATGTAAGTTCTTGAGATATCCATATGAGATTTGAAGATCTAGTAAATATATGAGAAAACATGTAGAGGTGGATATAAGAGTTATGCCACTGTTCTAGTTTTTGGGATTCATATATTTCATTCCATAAGTCTTTTCGGAAAATTTGAGCTCATAAAAATCAACAATATAAGAAAAAATCGCTAAATTCCTCCATAGAGTTTATTTTGCCGTCAGCAGGATATTTTCATCTTGCGACAGGGTTTGAGTTTTTGACAGGATTCTGAAAATCTACTGAATACATTTTTCTTCCTCCAATACATCATGATATATCTGGATTTCCTTGAAGTGTCTGCAAAACCTTATTTATTGATCAAGCCTCAAGTATATCGTCACTTCATAGATACCAACAAAATTTACCATTTGAGATTTCTATAACTTTTAAAAAATTATAATCAGCTCATTTATTAACTGGATTTTTATGGTAGGTAAATTTTACTGGGGAATTTTCTCTATACCTATCAATCACCTCAAAACTATTGTCAGTAGAAGCGTTATCAGCAATACATATTTCTATAAGGTCTTTGTTTGTTTTATCTACCTGCTCCATAATAGATTCTAGAGCTTCCTGTATAGTAGAGGCTCTATTATAGGTTGGTATACATATAGATAGTAGAATTTTATCTGGCATCTAAAAATTCTTTAAACTTTGAAATAACATAATCCATATTTGCTACAGTGATTCATTGGTAGATTCATATCCAGAAAGTGTTCTCCATGATATAATCTGTATTTTTGAGATCTCAAACTACTCTATAGTCCTCAACATAGTTTATGAATCCTGGTTGTTTCAAATAATTTCAAGCAAAAAGAAGTCTTGTCCCTATTTTATTTTCATTGAGAAACATAACCATATCCTCTCTAGTAAATTTTTGATTAGGTTTGAGAGTGAGCCAAAAACCAAACCAGCTAGCGTCTACTTCTGGGTATGATTTTGGAAGATGGAAATATTCATCATATCCAAGTTTGGAGAAGTTGTCATAATAATACTGAAAGTTTTTCTTTCTTAAGGCAATATAATCCTCCAACTTATCTAGCTGAGCAACACCAATAGCTGCTTGCATATCAGTAATCTTGAGGTTATATCAAATACGTGAGTAGATATATTTATGATCAAATCACTTAGGAAGATTCCCGAGTTGCCATCCAAATCTATTATTACAGCTATTGTCTTCACCAGTTGCACACCAACAATCTCTTCACCAATCTCTAAAAGATTTTATAATCTTTTTGAGAAGCACATTATTTGTCATGACTACTCACCCCTCTCACATGGTAATATGATGAGCTGGGTAAAATGATACTGTAGATATATCTCAGAATGTTCCTGTAAATTCTCAGTTATATTTTGTTCCAAGAGCATCACAATTATCCTCAACAAGCCAGAGTTTATGCTCATCACATATTTCTCTAATAGCTTTTACATTAAAAGCATTTCAGAGAGTATGCGCTATCATAATTGCTTTTGTTTTTGGAGAAAGTGCTTTTTTGATTTCTTCTATGTCTATTTCACATGTTTCTAGCTCTATATCTACAAATACTGGAACAGCTCAGTTCTGGATGATTGGGTTTACGGTTGTAGGGAAACCAGCAGCAACAGTTATTACTTCATTACCCTTTTGAATCCTTCTATCCTTGAGTTCATGTGCAGTGAGCGCTGTAAAAGCAAGAAGGTTTGCACTACTACCAGAGTTAGTAGTTACGACGTACTTTATTCATAAGTATTCTCAAAGTTTTTTTTCAAATTCAGCGTTAAATCTTCATTCTGTCCAATGACAGTCAGAGATTGCCTCAATAGCATATTGTATTTCTGTAGCATCGAAAACTTTTCATGCTACAGGTACTACATTATCTGGCCTTGGTTTTTGTGTAGCATATATCATTTCTGCTAATTCCTGGATTTTTTCTTTCATTATTTTATATTAAAATTATTAATTTCATTTAGAGATAGTTTTTCGATATCTCATCACTCATAATATGTTTTATACCATATAAGTGTTCTTTCTAAGACTTCTCAAACATTATATTTAGGACTCCATCAAAGCAAACTTTTTGCTCTACTATTATCAAGTAAAAGCAGTCAGGCTTCGTGCAGGTTATCACTTTGTTCTATTTTATAGCTTCATTTTCAGAGTATCTCTAAACTTTTTATTACTATTTCTTCCACTCTTATGTTATCTGATTTATCAGGTCAAAAGTTATAAGGTCAGAGATATTTATCATCTTCAAATATCTTAATTCACATTACGAGGTATCAGTAGAGAGCCTCGAGCATATACTGCCATGGTCTAATACTATTTGGGTTCCTAAGTATTAGAGACTCACCATTGTAAATAGATTTCACTATATCTGGAATGAGTCGATCATCTGACCAATCTCATCATCCAATGACATTTCATGCTCTCACTGAGACAACTTTTTTTCATTGTTCATCAAAGAATGATTTATTATAAGAATTTATAGCAATCTCACACATAGCTTTACTGCTACTATATGGATCATATCCTCATAA
Source organism: uncultured Candidatus Altimarinota bacterium (assembly GCA_937931775.1). Taxonomy (GTDB): domain Bacteria; phylum Patescibacteriota; class Gracilibacteria; order BD1-5; family UBA6164; genus JAACSU01. The sequence continues at coordinate 3,195 of CALHAQ010000118.1, forward strand.
TCTATCTTCCTCTTTATAGGGAGTCATAGACTCCTTATTATCATATACTTTATCTGTGGTAATCATTATTCCTCCACGCATCTTCTTAGTGAGTCTAATAACTTCTAACACATTAACTGTTCCTCAGGCATTTGTATGAAAGTTATACAAAGGATTTTTATAACTCTCGCGTACTAGTGGTTGTGCTGCGAGATGGAATATAATTTCAGCTTCACTTTCCTGTATACTTTTTTCAAGGAGTTTATAATCATTGATATCTCAATATATCTGATGTATTTTATCTTCAATTTTTAAGGCTTCAAATACTGATGGATGTGTATTAGCTTGTAATGCAAATCATGTTACCTGAGCTCAAATACTATGTAGCCAAAAAGCAAGCCAGGCTCATTTAAATCCAGTAGTCCCAGTAATAAACACTTTTTTTCATTTGTAGTAGTTTTGTATATCCATATTAATTCTTTGTAAAATATTTTATAGTATTTCAAATAGATACAGTATCAGGAGTATAAGACACCTTTCATATTACTTTTTCTAGAGTCTGAGTATTTGCAATCTCACTCATTGACTCACTTTTTCGATAGGGAAGTGCTCAAAATAAGAGCTTTGTCTTGGATCATAGAGCATTATGAATTCATTCTATAAATGACTTTAAAGTCTGTCATTTCCCTCTTCCTATTTCATATTCATTATAATGCTTTACTGGAGAAATAGGAATAAGTTTTGAGATGATATTTGCTACATCTTTTACATAGACGAAGTCACGTATTTGTTCTCAAGCAGTTAATTCCTGTTCTTTTTTTGAACCAAGCGATGAGATGAGAAAAGGGATAAGTTTTGTAGTGTCATCTCATTCTCCAAACATATGATAAACAATGAGATTTGTAAAATGAATTTTATTATAACTTTTAGAAAGAAGCCGAGCATATTCTAAAAATTGTTTTTTAGAAAGGACATAGCTATCAAGCCCTTCAGGATATTCTACT
>CALHAQ010000119.1 GCA_937931775.1 uncultured Candidatus Altimarinota bacterium
TCTCTAATATCTTTAAACTTTTCCCCATCTATACTTTGTGCATCTCTGAGTTTAATTTGAGCATCTTTCATAATCGTTGTAAGTTCTACAATATCATGAGTGTAAGTTTCTCAAGAATTTTGTAAATCTCAATCGTCTATAGTTTTTACTGCATCTTGAAATCTTGAAAATTCTCATTTCAATATTCCAGATTCTAGTTGAGTTTTATAATCTATAATATCTCCTCATGTATATGTATCTCAGAGAACTGTTTGAAATATCTTTTCTAACTTTTCTTTTCTTTCATTTCTTTGGATTTTTAATGCATCTATATCCTTCTGAGTAAATTCTTTTCACTCAGGAACTACTTTTTCTGATGTCGTAGCCTTTGCTGCAGTTGCATCTAGTTGAGTATCAATATCAACTACTAGTTCTTTTCTCATAATGTGATCAATTTGTTGGCCCTCCCGTGCCATTTTTGCATACTCATTTCTTTTTTTCTCAAAATTTTCACGCATCGTCTTAAATTCTTTATCATCTGGGCTAAGTCCCTCTATTTTTCATGCAGCCACTTTTTCGAGAAAATTACCGAGAATTGTAATGTGTTTAGAAACGATTCACTCAGATGCTTTGAGAGCATCTAAATATTTTTGTGCTTCATCGAGATTATCTAACCCGTCTTGAAATTCAGGAGCATCTGGTCACTTTGCTGCTTCTCAGGCTGCATAGACTCGAAGGTGAGATAAAAATTGAGTTTGTAACTGTTGTAGGAAATACATAAAAAATGTATAAAAAAATAATACCCTTATAAGATATCATTTTTTTGATTTTAGTGCAAATATCTACGACATTGCCATTCAGGTACTATTTCCTTTAATACTTGCGAGTTGTTTCAAGACTTGTTCAGGCTTTACACCTGCATGATTAAGCCCATCACCAGCATAGTAGCTTTTTCATGTCATATCTTTTGGAAATGATGCCCATTCCATTGAAAGATTTTTCATCATTTTCATATCCGATATATTCCCAGATTTAAATTTACTGAGCCCTCTCTCCTCCATTTTTGCAACTGTAAACTTTTTCTGAGCAGCTTTATCAAAAAGTTCGTTTGGTGATAATATACCACTGGCAATAGCACCATCCATTGTTTTTCGTATTACCTGACATGCTCCTACAGCAGATGAAGCACTTCCAGAAGCTACCATCCTATCTTGGAATTTTCTCACTTCGCCTACTGTCATTTTTGTAATCGCTTGAGGGGGTTGTACTGGACATCCTGAATAAATAATATCAGGATCACCACCTGCTTCTGCTTGGTATACCATTTCTACTAATCATTCTACTCCTGGTGAAAGATTTTCTATATCTATATTCATGCGGTTTACTCATCACCTATATCCACTTTGCACTTGGCCGTTTCTCACATATGGTCTCCCTGCTGGTGCATCTCAAGTCGATGCATACGCTGGACTTTGTTCAAAATCTATAGTTCCATCTGACTTAAATACAAAGCCCATAGATTCAGCCTCTGCTTGGTTTAAAGGGATATGTATATTTCCATTCTCATCTGTAAGTTCGGCCATAAGAGCTTTGAAATCAGCCTCTGTTTCAGGGAGTTTTCGTCCACTTTTTTCTAAAAGTTTTTGAAATTTATCTATTTTATTTGCAAATTGTTTTGCTTCTTCTAGTGTTTTTGGACTCGCATCTGTACCTTCTGCATGAGAATATTGGTAAAACTTTTTCAATACTTCTGGTTTCATTCAGATATCTTTTGCCATTGATGAAAAAGCTTCTACACTTACTTCTCATTCTTTCTCTTGTTCCGATTCTGTCTGTTTTTCTCACACTTTTTCATCTGTTTTCTTCTCTCACTTTTCGGCTGGTTTATCTCATGCTTTTTCTACCTGTTTTTTTCAAGCTGTTGCCCCGTCAATAACTGCAGCCTGCTTGTTGAAGGTATCTCATTTTTTTGCGAATGTCTGAGCTAGCTGAGAGCTATCTTCTCCGAGCTTTTTAGCATCTTCAGGTCATTTCTTTACTGACTCTGCTGCTTGTTTTTGTTCTTCTGCCCCTGAACCTACAGGAGACTCAAGATACGTAAGTAAATTTGAGGAAACAGTGTCTTGTATATGTCTAATAAAGTACATATTTTTATATTTAGAATATATTATCTCTATAAAAATATCATATTTCCAGGAAACTCGCAAATATCTAACGTCATTTTATAAGACTTAATCTTTGCTGTTTGGCATCTTGTATACATTGATGTTTTTGCAGTGTATGAAATGATAAGAACACTCGTTTATAAAGAATCTTTTTTGTATCGTCTCATACTCTTTTATTAGGATTGATTCCATAATCAGATTGAAATTCTCTCACAGCTTTCCTTGTTGCAGGTCAGAATACTCAGAAATATCTCCATTTGGATTCTCTATCACATTCTGGCTTCCCAGGCTCTACATCACAAAAATTTCAGACAAATTTATCTACACTGATGTATCACAGTATTACGAGTATTCTATGAAGAGCCTCTGTATAAGGTAAAGTTGTGGATATACTATATCTTTGCAGTAAGTGTTCATCAGGAGAAGAAAACAAGTCTTTATTTCATAGATTATAATACTTCTTAAAAAAATCTGATTCTACAAATGAGTCATAATCTTCAAAATATGGAAACTCTACTCACTGAGGATTTTCTTCTGAAGTTGAAAGTTCTCGTATTTTATCTTGAGAAAGTACATTTCTTTTATTATTATGTTTTTCTATACATACAGGACCTTCTTTCATGATTTACATTTTCAGTGCAATAATAGTAATAAAATACCATATATTCTCAAAAGCTACAAATATCTAGCACTTTTCAGGAAAATTTATATACTTTTTTTATGCAAATAACTATAGATATATTTTTCATCCTTCTTTCTCTCTGCGCTGTTTTACTTTGTGCTATATTTATTAGCGTCATAGTACTACTCACGCGTCAATGAAAAAAATGAAATACTGGAGAAATATGACTCTTACAAAATCAACTTTTAAATCTCAATAGAACTCTTGATGATAAACTCTCTCAAAGTAATTCATCTTTGAATAAAAACATGTCTGAAAGTTTAAAAAACTCTACACACATAGCAGATACTTCTAATAAAAATATAGAAGCAATTACTAAAAAACTTACAGAACTATGAGAAACAAATAAACAAATTCAAGACATAGGAAACCGGCTCGAATGACTCGAAAATGTTCTCAAAAATCCAAAAAGGAGATGAAACCTTGGAGAATATTTTCTCAGAGAGCTTCTCGAGAACGTTTTTAGTAGCGATCAATATAAACTCCAATATACACTCTCATCAGGTATTGTAGATGCTGCTCTCTTTATATGAGATAAAATTATTCCAATTGATTCAAAATTTCCTCAAGAGAACTATGAAAAACTCATACATAGTGAAGATGAATTTGGGATAAAAAAATACTCTGCAGAACTTCGAAAAGATATAAAAAACCGAATAGATGAGACCGCTAAATATATTCTTCCGGAAGAAGGAACTTCTGACTTTGCATTTATGCTTATTCCCGCAGAATGAGTATATTATGATATTTTTATCAATAAACTTTGAGATATTACTCCGAGTAAACTTATAGAATACTGATTTTCTAAAAAAGTTATTATATGTTCA
>CALHAQ010000120.1 GCA_937931775.1 uncultured Candidatus Altimarinota bacterium
AAGCTGACCTTTACTTCAAAGATTAAAATCTGCTAAATAACCTAATTGAGCTATATCATTTTTTACTCAATCGAGGATGTGGGGAGCTCTGGGGGTTTGCCAATGAAATAGAGTTACTGTTCATCTTATTATTTCTAAGTCCTCTTCCTTGCATGCTTCTGCAAAGTCTCTTACCCCTGTGTAAGAATCCGGGAGTTCTGGTAGGGTTTGTATTTTAGCTGCTATATCTTCTGCTTGTCGATCTCTTTCTTCGTTTTCCATTCGTTTTCTTTCGCTTTCTTCTAGTCATTCTCTTCGTTTTCTTTCGTCATTTTCTCTTTTAATCTTTTCAACTCTTTCTGTTATTATATCAAGAGATTTTTCTAAATAGTAATCAAGTAAACTCTCCTGTTGTGCCTCATAGTTATTCATACCTAGATAACTTATTAGTTTTGGCCAATCATCTGAAATGTCATAGACTATTTCCATAGTTGTAATGAGCCCCTCCAAGTTATGTTGTTGTAAGAACTCTCTACTTATCGCGTCAATTTTAAAAAACACTCTATTTCAACTAATTTGTGGTATGTATCAACTTACTTTTGCTACTTCATTTTCAAGTGCTATATAGTTTGGATTAGTATCGTTTTCTATTCACTCATTTCAATTATCTGCTCACTCATTTCAATCATCTTCATCAACTATATAAGCAACTTTTATCGTCCTTACTTTACTTTGATTTCGTTCAAATGTACTTTTAGAATTTCCTTCTCATTGATTAAGTATAACTGCTTCTAAATCCCTTCATGGTGAGTAGGAGTCTATTTGTATAGTTTCTCAAGGTAAAAAAGATACAACTTTAGAATTAGTTTTTCTATTACCTCTTTTATAGGTCATAAAGTATATTGCTTCTCAAGTTCTTAATAACTGACTTGAAGAAATAAGAAATATATCTAACTTGCTATCATAGCTTGCTGAAATCTTATCTACATTAAGCTCTTGAGGTTTAGATATTTCCTTATATCTGTTTTTAACTGCAGATATCTTTCAGAAATAAGAATTAAGATGCTTCCATATATCTGATCCTGGATCTGAAATTTCATCCTTAGAACTCATTGATTCAAACCAAATATTAAAAAACGTTTCCTGCTGATTAGGTTGAATATTATTTAAATAATATGGTGTGATGAGTAATCAAGAAGAAGTATTAATGAAATGCTCCGAATCAATAGTATGACCAACATCTTGATATCATTTACAAATAATAAGTGTTAAAAACATTTTGTTTTTTTCGGAAAGTTGACTTAAACTTTGCGAACATAATCTCTTCATAGTTGTTTCTTGCAACTCTGAACTCATTCTAGTCCACACAAGATATATAAGTGAGATGTCAACAATATCGATATTTTGTATAATTTCTTGAGAATTAAACCCAACTGTTAATCCATCTTTATCGAATCTTCAAGTAAGTAGAAGCACTTCAAAATCAATAAATACTTTATCTCTATCCGTATAATCAGCTGGGTTATATTGTGATAGAAAATTTTCCATCTCTCATTGATTAGATAAGGTTTGCTCTATAGATGATTCTTTTCATAAAAATGATAAGAGTTTTGATACTTCATCTTCTGGTACTAACAATGAAGAATGACTATATCTATTTGGACTATTATTAGGTTTTTCCTTTCTTCTTTGGCTTCTTGGATTTCATAATCAAGTGTTTTGAGATTTTTTTACAGCTTGATTTTTCTTTGATGGAAGAGCAACAGGAGAGTTTGATTCATTGAAACGAATTTTTACAGCATCAACTTCTCAAAAATATTTTATTAAGTGTAGCCATAGAAAAGATTCCTTATCTAATAGTTCAGCCTTTCAATGTAGGGAGGCAAAGAATAATTCAAAAAATCTATCTTGTTCTCTAGTGCTTGCTTTGAGTAGATAATCAGGATAAAAAATCAAAATTAATGCAGAGCTTAAAAAATCAGACACATCTATATATTTGTTTACAAGATTTATGTTATAGTTAACAATAGTTAAGGCTAGAATCATATCTAAGAGTTCATCATCAAAATCCTTATTCTTAGGCATTCTTCTGTAATCTTTGGCAAGACTTATAATGACAGGTTGTTGCTGCTTTTTAGTAGAAATTTGTGATGTTAATAAATCTTCAAAGGCTTCATCACCTGTCATATATCATTCATCGTTTCTGTTTACGGGAAGATTTTGATTGAGCATTTCAGTTTGGATGCATCAGGTTAATAATGCCCATATAACATCTTCATCATTAAGTCCTTTCATATCTTCTATCGAAGTAATAGTATTGTTTTGACTCATATCTCTTAAAGTAATGACTAAGAGTTTAATATGATCTAACCTACCTTCTTCTCCCATAATTGTTAAGATATTTTTCATCTCTTTCACTGATGGAAGTCATTCTGGCATTTCTTGATCATTAACAGCAGCCATTGCTTCTTCACTTGTGGACTGTCAAGCTTGTGTAACAGGATCTGTTGAGATATATTTTTGAAATGCTTTAATGTCTCAAAAATACCTTAAGAGATGCTTTCAAAGAATAGATTCTATATTTACTGCTTCATTTTTGAAATTAGTCCTTGAAATACTAGAAAAAAATAAATCACAAAATTTTTCTTGTTCTTCAGTAGTTGTAGCATGTAAAAATCACGGATGAAATAAGATTACAACTAAAATATCAAAAATCTCAGCATGAGACAATTGTTTTTTGATTACACTTGAATTCATTCATAGAATAGAAACAGCAATAAGGAGTCAATAATCTTCTAGTGATCTCTCTTTGTGTTGTTTTTTTTCTTTAGAATAAGTATTATGAAGTATGGTTATTTGGTTTTTTCTGCCTAGAAATCTACTACTCATCAAATTATGGTGTGTTGTGCGTTCATTTGGTGCACGTAGTTTTTTATCTTTAATGAGAAAATTTGTATAGTTTTCTACTGAAATTCATCCTGATAAGTGTATATAACCAATATGTTCTTCCTTTATATTTAAAAGATCATCTTCTGATAGATCTGAAAAATGAGATAAAGATTCTTCTAGTGCTTTAGATAATTCTATGGCATCGTTAATATGTTTATCACCATATCAGAAAAGTGTAGCGAGTTCAGTAATTTCATCAGGAGAGGGAATATTTCTTTGTTGAGGAATATTTACTTCTCTTTTTTCGGTAGTTCGAGTAGCTGGAATTATAGCTTTCATTTTAACGATTTAATTTATTTTGCTTTTATAAAGGTCTTCTGTTTAAATAGAAGACCTTTATACGCTAATTTTAGTAAAAAGCAATGTTTTATTTGATGTTTTTTATGCAGCAGCTTCTTCCTCTGCTTTTGTAGCAAGACGTTCATTTACTTCTGTCCAGACGTCTTTTGGTATGTTTTTGGCTATCTTTACATCTGGATAGTTTTTTGCCGCAAGGAATGGTCCCCTGCGTGAGTTTTTCACTACCATTTCTTCTCCTGTTTCTTCATCTATAAGCATTCATTTTGCTGCGAGGATTTCCTCAAGAATTTCTTCTTTTTCATTCTTTATTTTTCCTATCCACTTTACAGCTGGGTATTCTGATGAAGCGAGAAATGGTCAGAAACGACCTGTCTTAACTACTACAGTTCATTCTACTCCATCAGGGCAAGGTTTTCATTCATACTTTGCTTTGAGCGCATCTAGCGCATTTTTTTCTTCTTCTGGTTGGTCAATATGCTTACATTCTGGATAACCCGAACATCCAATAAATTTACCAGCCTTAGAGAATTTAAATACGAGGTCTTTTCCACAGTCTGGACATTGTTTCCCTACGAGTTCCACTACTTTTTCTGCCTTTTCTCATGCTTCTTCTATTGATTTTTTAAGTGTTCCATCCCAAAATTTTTGAAGCATGGATTGATATTTTTCTTTTCCATCAGCTATAATATCAAATTCCAGTTCTACTCACTTAGTAAAACTATACTCCATCATTTGAGTAAAGTACTTTTCCAAAAAGTCAGTAACTGTGAAAGCTGTTTCAGTTGGATGGAGATATTTTCTATCTTTCTTTTCAACATAACCTCTATCAATAATAGTAGATATAGTTGGAGCGTATGTTGATGGTCTTCCAATTCCTTCTCATTCAAGTTTTTTAACGAGACTGGCTTCAGTAAATCTTGCTGGTGGACGAGAAAATGTTTGTGTCCCTATGAGAGAAAGTGATTTTGCAATTTCTCCTTGAGATATTGCTGGTAGCATTCCTGATTCCTCTGTTTCTTCCTCGTCATCTGTTCCTTCTATATAGAGTTTCATAAAACCATCAAATTTGATTACCTCTCATTTTGAAACCCATGTTTGATTTGATGCTTTTTCTGGAGAAAAGTTATAAGTAGTAACTTCTACAATAGCTTCTTGCATTTGACTCGCTAGAGTACGTTTCCAGATAAGGGTGTAGAGTTTAAGTTGCTGAGCATCTAGATCATTTTTCAAACTCTCAGGAGTTCTTGCTATATTTGTTGGTCTAATTGCTTCATGAGCCTCTTGAGCTCCTGCTGACTTAGTAGTATAGCTGCGAGTCTTGCAATACTCTTTTCAGAAAGTGCTAGTAATAACTTTTTTAGCATCATCGAGTGCAAGTTTAGAGAGGTTTACACTATCAGTTCTCATATAGGTAATAAGTCATTCTCTTTCACCGTTTCAAAGATCTATTCCTTCATAAAGTTTCTGTGCTACCATCATCGTTTGCTTTACACCAAATCCAAATTTACGAGCTCACTCTTGTTGGAGAGTAGAAGTTGTAAATGGAGCTCCTGGAGATCTTTTAGAATCTTTTTTAATACTTTCAACAAGCTTAAAATCTAGAACTGATTTATGAGAAAGTTCTACAGTATCCTTTTTTGATTTTCCTTCTTTAATGCTTTTGATATCGTCTATAAGAGTAGAGAGAATTTTTTGAACATCCTCCTTTGAAGAAAGTTTTTTTACCTTTCCATCTATTTTAGAAAATAGTGCTTCAAATTTTGATCCATTAAAATCAAGTTGAACTTTTATTTTCCAACTTTCCTGAGGTTTGAATGCTATAATCTCTCTTTCTTTTTCTACTATAAGCTTTACTGCGACTGATTGGACTCTCCCTGCAGAAAGTCCTTTTCTAATTTTCTTCCATAGTACTGGAGAAACTTTGTATCATACTAACCTGTCTAATAGTCTTCGGGCTTGTTGGGCATCTACAAGTTTTAGATCAATAGTACGCGGATTCTCAACAGCTTTTGTAATAGCTGTTTTCGTAATTTCGTGAAAAACTATTCTTTGTGTTGTCTTAGGATCTAAACTTAAAGCATGACAGAGATGCCAACCTATTGCTTCTCATTCGCGGTCCTCATCGGTAGCTATCCATAC
>CALHAQ010000121.1 GCA_937931775.1 uncultured Candidatus Altimarinota bacterium
CATCTGCTTCAGGAGTATATGGTATTATTGGAAATATTATTGCTTTGCTTATTAAATATATTGCAGTAATTGCTGTAATAGCAATTATGATAGGGTGAATCATGTATCTTGTCTCGAGTTGAGACGAAGAAAAGACAAAAAAAGCTAAGAGTATTATTATCTGGGCACTTGTAGGGGTATTTATTTCTATAACTGCATGGTCAATGATACAAATACTTAATAACTTCAGAATATAATGAAATATATATACATACTTCTTTTTGCTTTCTTGAGTATAATGTCTTCTTATAGTGTATTTGCTGTTGACACACTGAGTAGTGATGATTTGAGGGACACTATTATCCCATCAAATAGTAATTGAGTAATAACATCTACAGCGAGTTGAGAGTGACTCTTAGATGCTATTTTTGTATTTGCCCGTGATGGTATTTTTTCTCTCATGGCATTGATTGCTATAGCTGTATTTTTATGGATTTGAGGAAGACTTATAGTAGCAAGATGAAATCCAGAGGAATTCAAAAAAGCTCTTATGAGTTTTGTATATGCAGCAGTTGGGATATTTGTAGTTGCTGCAGCTTGGGCTATTGTAAGATTTGTAGCAGGGATTAACTTATAAAAAAATTTATGAAAAAAACTTATATTGTACTTCTACTTTGGCTTTCTATGAGTCTACAGGTTTTTGCAGCAGCTTCTGCTACTCAAACAGCTATTGGAGATGTATCTGGAAATAATACAGTGATACCAAATAACGTTATAGATTCATATAACGCTAATAATGCATGAACAGATCTCTCATATGGTACAACGGTAGGATCAGCATATGAAGCGGGACTTCTCTCTGATGGAAATGATGGTCCGATCACGAGCTATGTAAGTGGTCTATGAAATGCTGGAGGATGAGCTGGAGGATGCAGTTATGGAGGTGGAAGTATCGCTTCTGAGCTTGATGGTTGTCTCAATGGATCAAATCTCGTCAATCCAGGTGATGGCCTGATAGAAAGTGGAATAAAACAAAAAATTGTATACTGGACTTCTCAAATTTCTGGGTTACTTGGTCTTCTTGCAGTAGGAGCAATAGTATATGGAGGACTCATGATGACTATTTCTTGAGGGGATGACGAGAAGATAAAAAAATGAAAAGATATCGTAAAGTGGGCACTTATCGGTTTTCTTGCCCTTATTGCTGCATCAGGAATAGTGAGAGTTATTGTTGAGGTTATGTTCTCGGTTGCCTCATAATCTAGGAGATATGAAAAGCTTTCATAACACCTTCTTTATTCTTCTTTATACTCTGCTTTTCTCTATTCTTATTTTCATTTGAAAGGAAATATTTTTCCCAAGCCATATTTGAGAAGAGAGATATGTGGAACCAAGTATTGGAGATGATTTTGCTAACATTCCTGACGATATACATGTATTCGAAAGCTTTTCTGGTACAAGCCATGAGGCTCCAACAGAAGCTCTACAGGAACTTATTTATGAATCATTTCGTGAGAAATATTCTCAGCAGCAGAAGCAAAAAGTTTCTCTACGTTATGTTCCAACAGCACTTGAGCAGCGTATAGAGTCTTCGTATGTTCCACTTGTAGAAGTATTCTTGTATAAAAGGGATATACTTGCTCATATTAATAAACTTTGAGTTTTTTTGTATCAGAACATTGGCAGCACGAGAGGTCGTATGAAGTGATGAAATATACACTTATATGGAGTAGAAAAAATTAATGATAGTGAATTTCTTTGAGTACTTCTCCATGAATTCGCACACTATTATGATATTTATTCTCTTCCTGGGAGCGCTTTTTGAGATAAGAGTCAAAAATTTTATGATATATCATGGGATTCAGTGACTATTATGAAAACTTGAAATAGATCTGAAGATTTTGTATCTGGATATGCTATGACGAATCAATATGAGGATTTTGCGGAAAGCTATCTTTACTATGTTTTACATAATGATGACTTTTTAAAAAAAGCAGAAAATAATTTACAATTAGCAGCAAAGTATAGGTATTTCCAGAATTATATTTTTACTGCAAATCAGTATGCTCAGAAGGATTTTTCTTCAGAAGAAATAAAAGATTATTATTGGGATATAACAAAAATCGAAGTTGATGTAAAAAAGTTTTTGCAATACCTGCAAGAAGGTATATAATATATTCATAGCTCATAAGTATGAGCCATGTAAAATTCATTTCTTGAATTTCAATACTACCCGTTTATAGAGCCTATTAAGTTATTTAAGAGCGCATATGCGTGACATCATAAATCTTGCAGATAGTGATGGATGACTTCTAAACTTTATAAAAAATTATTCTATTTCTTAAAATTATTTTATTTTTCTTCACTTGTGAAACAGAGAAATTTAGAACTGTTCATAACTTTAAAAAAATATAATAATTTATAGATGTATTTTAACAAAAAGTTTTCAATATTTTATTTATGTAATTTTAATACATGAAAGATTTCTTAGACGAACTCGATATAGAGGTTCGCGATATAGCAGCAAATACTGCTGAAAAAACACCTTCTAGAGATACAAAATCCCCAGAAAAAAAAGCTTCTTCAATTTCTCAAGCTAAAACTCAAAACTCAGAGAAGAAGACTCATACCCCTCGGCATAATAATGCTGGAGGAAAAACTCATAATGCAGCTTGAAAGCCTCAACATAATTCAGCTAGAAAACAACAAAGAAGTGGGCAAAGAACACAAGGAAGTTCTTCATCTGCGGAAAGAAAACAGCATAAATATGGACGTAAAACTCTTGAGTTTCCTGAAACAAAATTTTTCTTACCTTCTCTCAGAGAAGGATATACAAGATATATCCCGATTTGAGGGAATAATGAAATAGGGGCAAAAAATATGTCTATGATGCAGTATGGAGAAGATATTCTTCTTATTGATTGTGGGATACAGTTTGCAGAACCTGATATGTATGGAGCGGATTACAGTGTCCCTGATGTATCATTTCTCAAAAAGTATACAAAAAATATAAAAGGATTTTTAATTACTCATGCACATCTCGATCATATTGGATGTCTGAAAGATGTTCTTCCAGTTTTGGATATGCCTACGCTTTATGGTACTAAGCTTACTATAGGGCTTATTAAAAAATCTATTCAAGAAGCAGGACTTATGCCATATGCTACTTTTGTAGAGATTGACGCAGGAGTAGAGAATAAAACAAAGATTGGGCAGTTTGATGTAGAGTTTTTCTCAGTAAACCACTCTATTCCAGACTGTGCAGGACTCTATATTGAGACTCCAGGTGGGGCAAAATTTGTTCATACTGGGGATTTTAAAATAGATCATACTCCCAGGCTCGATGCTCCGGCAGATTTTGAGAGATTTGAAGAAATTGGAAATAGAGGACTTACTATGCTTTTATCTGATTCAACAGGGTCAACGACAAAAGGATTTTCTATGAGTGAAAAAGAGGTTGGAGATGAACTCGAAAAAATAGTACAAGAACATACAGGATGAAGACTAATTATTGCAGCATTTTCTTCATGGATTTCGAGAGTACAACAACTTGTAGATATCGCAGAAAAATATGATAAATACATTTACCTCTCTGGACGATCTATGGTAGAAAATATAGCCATTGCTCAAAAACTTGGCTATATCACTATGAAGCCTGGTACTATCAAAAAACTTACTCCAAAAAACACTTCACAAACTCCAGCTGAAAAACAAATTATTGTGACAACAGGGTCGCAAGGAGAAGAATACTCTGCTCTTTCTCGAATGTCAGAAGGAAAACATCCAGCTATGACTATACAGTCTGGAGATACAGTGGTATTTTCAAGTTCTGTTGTACCTGGAAATGAGAGATCAGTAAGCCTGGTTATCAATAAACTTATTAAGTACGGAGTAAAAATTATTACCAAGGCTGATCGTCCAGTGCATACATCTGGTCATGCATATCAGGAAGAACAAAAAATCTTTATTAGGCTCTTTAAACCAAAATATTTTATGCCGATTTATGGAGATCTCTATTTCCGTACTCGTCACGCTGAAACGGCAATGTCTGTATGAGTGAAAGAAAGTAATATTTTATTGCTTGATAATGGGAATATCATAGACTTTGCTCCAAATGGATCAGTGTTTAGATCAAAAATCAAAGTACCACTTCAAGAATATATTGTAGATTGATATGGTATGGGACTTATGGGAAGTCATGTACTTCAGGCTAGAGAGCAAATGATGAACTCTGGAGTCATGGTAATACACTATAAAGTCGATAAAAAATCTAAAGCAATTATTGGTCATATAAAGCTTGAAACAAGAGGGCTCGTATATGTTGAAGAAGTTCGCTATATTCATAGAATCCTTATTAAAAAAGCTCGAGAAGCATATGAAAACACTGTAAAAGATGTTCCAGATATGGAAGAAAAAGATCTCCTGAGAATTATCAGAACAGATCTAGAAAATTTTATTCTCAAACGAGTAGACAGAGAGCCAATGATTATTCCAATGATTACAGAAGTATAAAATAAAAAATAAGTATGAGAAATCGTACTTATTTTTGCTTTTAAGCTGAGTATATTTATAATGGAGTCCATTATTTCATAGATACATACTTATGAAAAAAATTATATTATTCCTCTTTCTTTCTATAGTATTGAGCTCATGTTTTAACTCTCAAAAGGATATTGATAGTGCAAAGCAGAATCTCATAGGTGATACACCAACTCCTGTTGTAGAGACTCCAAAAGAGATAGTAAAAGAAATCCCTGAAGACTCTCTTGTGCAGATTATTCCTCAGGATGATAAATGATTTTTAAAATTTAATAGCATTTCTGAGAGAAGTATTACCTCAGGAGAAGTAATTATTTCTGGAACTACAGAGTTGAGTTTAGATAGTATTCAGGTACTCTACTCGAATCCTACGTCAAAATTTCCTGATGATGATTATACACTTCAAGCATTTAAGACAGGTGATGAGACATTTAAATATATAGCTTCATCAAAAAATCAAGTACTCGACTTTGGAGAAAATGACTATATATTTAGGGCAAAACTCTGAAATGAAATATCGGAGACAAAAATTATCATAGAAGTTCCTGATAAAGAAGATACAAAAGAAGAAACAGGAACAGAGTCTCAACTCATTGGTACAGAGGATAATACAATACTTATAGATCTTCCTACCTCATCAAAATATGGAGAACCAATGAAACTTGGAGAAGCGAGTTTTACCTATACACAAATTAAATGACTAGAAATAAACAAAGAAATACTGGAGAGTGTCACATGTGAGACCCTTACGGAGTATTTGACTGAGAGAATGAACAGCTGGTATTATTGGAATACATGTAGAGAGATAGTGAAAGAAGAGTGAATTAAATTTAATGTGATTCGTCTCAATGGAGAAGATTATATCTATGAGAGGCACTATATAGACTTTTCGCATGGACTCTATGGAGTCTATGAACTCGAAACAGGAACAGGAGTTGATAGTGAAAATATAGCAGATAAGAATACTGAGCTCAAAAGTAGAGATTTCCCATCTCTTGATGTGGTCGATGATCTGATGAAAGATATAGTTAATTCGTAAAAATATATATGAAAAGAGTATTGTTAAAAATTTCAGGAGAAGCACTCAGCTGAGAATGACTCTCTATTCACCCAGATAAAGCTGGGGAGGTAGCAGAAATGATACAAGATATCAAAAAAACATGAGTTGATGTAGTTGTGGTACTTTGATGATGAAATATCTACAGAGGATCAAAACTTATAGCAGCTTGAGTAGACGCTGCAGATTCTCATAATATGAGTATGCTCTCTACTGTATTTAACGCTGTAACACTCAAAAACTTTCTTGAAAAACTCGGAGAGAAACCAGTTGTTATGGACGTTCTTCATGTAGAATTCCTTGAAAAATACTCAGCAATACAGGCTCGAGAATATATTTCGGACGGAAGAATCGTGATAGCGAGCTCGGGGGGAGGTACACCGTTTTTTACTACAGACACCACAGGAGTCCTTAGAGCGCTCGAGCTTCATTGTGATTGTATGATCAAACTCACGCAAGTAGACGGAGTATATGATAGCGATCCAAAGACGAATCCTGAAGCAGTAAAGTATGATAATATTTCATATGATGAGTTTATAACAGGGAACCTCAAAGTACTCGATCAAACTGGGATTATTATGGCTCGTGATAATTGACTTCCAATCTATGTTATGCAGCTTGGAAACACAGATCAAATCATCTCAGTACTAGATGGAAAATCAGCAGGAACGAAGATATCATAAAAAACCAATTTATTTTTTGACAAGTAAGCATTTTGCAATAAGATATCGCAGCTTACAGAAATTATATACTAGCAAATAGAGATTATGCTTTGAAAACTAAAAAAACGAAAGAGACTGAGAGTACACGGATTTCTCAAGAGAAGTTCTACAGCTTCAGGTCGTAAAGTACTGAAAAACAGAAGAAGAAAAGGAAGACATGCTCTTACTGTAAGTTACCCAAAAAGATACCAAGAAATTAACGGTAAATGCAAAATGCATGTTATTGCTGGTGGAACAGCAAAGAAAACTCCATTTGATGGAAAAGGAAACTACGTAAAAAGAAAATAATCAATCATTTTTCATGCTTGCAAAAATATACAGGCTAAAAGAACGTGAAGTAAAAAAGGTTTTGCATAAAGGAAAACCTTTTTTTTCTTATAGTGTTGTTTTTAATGTGTTTCCCAATAAACTCCCTCATAGTAGATTTGCTATTGTTATTTGAGGGAAAAGTGTCCCGACAAATGTTCTAAGAAATCTGTACAGGAGAAAATACTATGATATATGCAGCAAGTATATCTGAAAATGATATTGAGACGTTGTATGTGTGGTAAAAAGTAAAACAAAGCTTTGAAAACTCCCTGATGATATATCTAAAATAGAATCAGAAATAACTTACTTATTTGAAAAAAAATTATGAAAAAATACTTAGATATTCTTATTTTTACTATTTTATTCTTTCTCTTATTTTCATATTTTTCATGAAAAGATACGGTAGCTCCTCTCTCAGGAGTAGAATTTAGTAGTTCTAAGAATAGCTATAAAGTTCCTGCCTGAGTAGTGCTCGGTGTCGTGAATAATACAAGTGAGACACTAGAATTTAATACTTGTGACAATATATCTATACGTCATGCTGGAAAACAGGTATATCTGCCAAATGACATATGTACTGATATAGAGCTTACTTCTAGAGAAAAATATAGTTTGAATCTTTCTGAAAACTATGATCTTTTTCAAAACCCAGGAGACTATATATTTTCATTTACTCATGGAGAAAATGAATATGTAGAACCAGTTGAAATAAAATTCAGAGGAACTATTGGAAAAATATTTGTAGGACTTTTTTATGCCCCACTATATAACCTTATGGCATACCTCATAGCATTATTTTCAAACTCTCTTGGTCTAGCAATAGTGGCTATCACTATCCTTATTCGTATTCTCTTACTATTCCCTCAGCATAAAATGATGGTATCACAGAGAAAAATGCAGGCTATTCAACCAAAGATTAAAAAACTTCAAGAAAAAAATAAAGGGAACCAACAAGCGATGTGAGTAGAACTTATGAAACTCTATAAATCAGAAGGAGTAAATCCAATGGGTTCTTGTGGTTTTCTTATTATTCAAATGCCAATACTTATAGTGATATACCATATTATTATGAATATTACGTCTTTGAAGAATGAATTTTATCTCTATGGTGGACTTTCAGATTTCCATATTTCACAAATTGATTTTGACTTCTTCGGAATGGATCTGCTACAATCATGATGAATTGTGTGATTACTTCTAGCCCTGACAGTTGCAGCTATACAGTTTATACAAGTGAAACTTTCTCTTATTGGTAAGGGAACAGATGATAAAAAATCATGAGTTGTACTTGAAAAGAAAAAAGGTGAAAGTGACTATAATTCTATGATGCCAGATCCTGAAATGATGAATAAATTTATGCTATATGGTATGCCTGCAATGGTATGAGTATTTACATATACTCTTATTGCCTGAGTTGGTGTATATTGGTGAATATCCACTCTATTTGCTATATTTCAACAATTATTTGTAAATAAAATTATAAAAAAGTAAAGGTTCGAAAGCTCAAATATCTTTGACAGATATGCTATCTTCTCTTACTATACTGGTGTTTAATCTATATTTTAATCTTGTTTTTCTATGAAAGCTTTCTACAAAGTTCTCTCTACTCTTATTATAGGAGTATTTATGACTACTAGCACATACGCAGCATATGATGTTGTAAGCTGTGATTCAAGTGCTACTTTTGCAGCAAATAGTTGTGATCAGTGTTTTAGTGGAGGAGCCGTATCTGAGGGTGATAATAAAGGATTACTTACTGATGTTTGGGAAAATAATTCAGATTCAGCACAACTTCTTTTTAAAGAAGAACAAGATACACCAAGAATTGTTTCTCTCGGTGGAACATCATGGTCAGAAGTTACTGCAAGTGATAGTGTAGATTTTTGGAACTATACTACACAATTAGATGCTCTTTATGATGAAGATAATCTTGGGTACTCTCTGCCAGCAGGTGAGTCTGTAACATGGTTGGAATCAAGTCTTGGGAGCGCATATCAGCTCGTTTCTAGTTCAGCTCCTCAAGGAGATGAGGTAGGTATGATCATTTATGACATATCAGTTCATGCAGTAGATGCTGATGGTCTTCCAGATACAGCAACAGACACTCATAGAGAATGTGTGATGTATACTTCAGGAGAATCTATTCCTGAGACTCCAGTTCCAGAAACTCCTAGACTTCCGGAAACAGGACCAGAGCATATTATCCTTGCTCTTGCAGCACTTCTACTAGGATTCGGATTTCTTAAATTTAGAAAAAAATAATCATATAGTTATTTAAATATAGTAAAAAGTTCTTTCTACGGGAGGAACTTTTTTTTGTGTATTTGTCCAAAAACCAAAAATTAGTATTTCGTCAAGCCATATTTCTTGCGGACTTCTTTTATAATGTGATAGCATATAAATGTTAAATTGTTTCGACAAACACAAATACATTATTTTTATAACATATATATTATGTTTACGTTACTAAGAAATTATAAAGAGTTGTTTATGGCACTTACTATAAACTCATTTGCTAGTATGGGATTAAATGCAGCTAAAGGTGCAGATACTAATAATGATGGAGTATTACACTCTGAAGAGTTTAACTCACTACCAGATAGTGAAAAAAGAAAGATACAAAGATATCTTAAAAAAGAAGGGAAATGGGAAGAATTTAAAGAACAGAGACATATTGCATATGAAAAAAAGATACGAGCACAAAGAAGTGTAACTAAGAGAACGAGTCAAGAACATAGATCTCTCAGAGAATCTTCAGATGTAACATCATATACAAGAACTTTAAAAAAAGGAATGAAAGGTTCTGATGTAAAAAGTATGCAGATAGCTCTTAATAATGCTGGTTATAATGTAGGAACACCAGATGGAAAATTTGGTCCAAATACTGACACAGCACTGAGAAACTATCAAAGAAAAGAACTTGGTCAAACAGGTGATGGTGTAATGGAACTTGGTGGTGCTACTATGGCTAGTTTTTCTCAGAATTCAGAAAGAAGTGTTTCAAAAAATATTGAAACAGCATCTAAAAAAGATATAAAAGCTCTTCAAAGACTTATCGGTACACCTGATGATGGTCAATTTGGAGAAAAATCACATGAAGCAATGGTTGCTTTTGTAGAAGGAGCGAGTAAGGCTCAAATAATAGAACTTCAAAGACTTATCGGTACAACAGCTGATGGTGATTTTGGAAATAATTCAGCAATAGCATATAGTAAGTTTACCGGGTATGGTAGAAATGCTCATGGATCTAGAAATAGAGATACTACAGCGCTTGGAAGAGAGGTTATTAGTGATCTAAAATCAATTCAAAAATATCTTAATGCCTATAATAAAACATATGGTGAAAAAGGTAGGCTCATTAGTAACAAGTCATGAATTCTTGGTATGCTTAACCAACTTGTTGGGAACACAGATTCTAAAGCTTTAGCAAAAGAACTTTGAATTTCAGAGAGAGAAGTAACAAAGTTTGCAAAAAAACTTAGAATTAAAACAGGTAGAAACTTTGAATGAGCAAGAAGATTTGCAGTGATCGCAGCTCTATCTCTTATTGTAAGTGGAGGAGCTAGTGTTGCAGTAGAAATTCTCGGTATAAATGTATCTACAAAACTTAATAAAGGACCAAAAGTACAACATATTCTGGGGCTTCTTGCTAAGAAAGGTAATTTTAATGCAAAATATACAAAACTTCTTACAAGTAAAAACACTAAGGCAGGTGATCTAGAAGGAGTATTTGATGAATTAAATAATGAAACACTTATTCCAGCAAATCTAAAAAGAAGTATTAGTAAGGTATTCGGAAGAAACTTCTTAAGTTTTATTGGAGATATATTTGGTGCAGGAAGAGACTTTAGAAAAGCAGAAGGACTTATAGATCAGTTTATGAAAACAAATAATGTCCATGAATGAGAAATTATCCTAAGGAAACTTTATGATATTTCTGCTGCTGAACTGAGAACACAAAGAAGTAAACTTACAAGACTTAAAAAAGAATCAAATAATTATGATGATAGAGGAGGGATGAATATAGAAGGACAAATAGATTCAACAAGAGATAGAATTAAAAAAATGGAAAGCGCTCTTGATGGTATTCAAAAGTCTCTTTCTAAAATCGTAAATCTTTGAGATAAGCACGATAAAATTACAGGAAGAAAAAGAACATCTCAAAGAGCATCGAGTACAGCAAAATATGAAGCTATGGCAGGAAGAGGAAGAAAACTCAGATCTATTTCAAAAAGAAATATTGAGTCTAATGCAGCCTACAGTCTTGCTCTCCCTAAACCACCTACTCAGGCAGCAATGAGAAAGCGTCTTACTCTTATAAAAGGATCAAAAGTTGAAGGAGATAAGTATTCAATGGCAGCTCATATAATGAGAGGTATAAATGAACACCACGGTCTTTCATTTACACAAGCAGAGTTTGATCATGCATTTATTAGAATGAGAAAAGTAAGCTCGAAAGAACAACAAATTATCCAAAAAGGACTTTTAAGTAATACAGGACGAAAACTCTCACAATCATTTCAATGAGAAGTAAAAAGTGGAAATATTACAGTAATGACTCTTAACGGTACAAACATCTATTTTAGAGGAGAGTGTAGTAATATACTTACAGTATCTCATCCACTAGAAACTACAATCCAAGGACGTACATCTATCCCACTTGCTATACCGGTATCACTCACTCCTACAACTCCAGCAGATGTTGTTGGTACGAGACCAATCATAGAAGATCCTATTGTTCTAGATGATATTGTAGTAGGAACAGTACCAGCTTTATAAAAAATTTGACATAAAAGAATTTATATTTATATTAATAAATACTACATATGAAAATTTTATTCATATTCATTGTTTTACTCCTTTTAGGATCTTGCTCAATTGGTAGTTCTAGTGAATCTAACCCTAATATATCTTCAGAGATTACGGGTGAAAATACTTTAGAATGACCAATTAGAATTCAAGAATCGGAAGGTCAACCTAATTTTTAACAGACATTTATGATAAAGGTATACACAAGACTCATACTTATATGTATTCTATGAATATTTAGTGGAGCATCAGCTTCAGCTATAAACTTAGAATACATAAGTTCCCCTACAAATAGTTGTGCTTGAGCAAGAGTGAATTCAATAGAATACATATCTGGAAATAATGTTTCTAAGTTTATTGGAGATGAATTTTATTCATCAAGACCACACATTATATCTGATGGAAACACAAAAGTTCAAATATATAGAGCTGATTCTGGGCTTCTTTCTAGCTGTACTTCTGCAAGTAATTGGAAGAGAATAAGTTCATATGCTCCTGGTGGAGGACAATCAGTTGTTGCCCTAGGAACGAATTGTACCTTTAATAAACCAACTAATAAGAACAAAAGAACTGTTCAATTTGTATATAAGGTATGATACTATGATATTACATCATGACCTAGTACGTGGAATGCTGTGTATTATAAAAATACAACAGCTCTTAGAAATGGACAACCTACCTACAAACTTCTTAGTAATGTAGGGGTAACAAATTTTAAAGTTCATGCAAACGAGTGTCTAAATGTAGAACTCCGTTATTGTGGTGATGGTATATTAGAACCAGGAAATGGTGAAACCTGTGATCCAGGAGATCCAACAAGAAGAGGTTGGGGAAATGGTGGTTGTAGTACAAATACTTGTACACCAATCACTACTCCTGCTTGTAACTCTCTTACTGTAGATAAAGTTGCAGGAGAAACTCCTACAAACGTTGTAGCTACATGTTCAGGTTATAAAGTAAATACATTTACAATAAATTGTGGAAACTGACAAGTATTTACTGGAAATGGTAATAATGGAGGAAATCAAACTTTCACAAGAACGTGTAACTATACAACTGCTGGAAACTTCACTCCAAAATGTTTTATTAATGGATCAATTTCAAATAATTCATGTCAAAAAACAGTAAGAATTACAGATCCACAACCATCTATTATTGTAGATAAGAGAGATGCTAATGTATTTGATCTTGATGGAAATGTTGGAAATGATACACAAAGTGTATATAAATGAGAAAAAGCAGTATTTCAAATTACTGTCAGAAATAATGGTGCAGAAACACTTAAATCTATCAAACTTATAGATGCTGTAGAAACTTCTTGTGGAACAAAGGCTGGAACAAATGTAAATCTTTTATGAAAGACCTTTGTAAATGGTGTAAACCAAAATGTAGGAATTACATTTGGAGGGCTTGGAGATCATAGTAACTCTACACTTGAGGTTGGAGAATACTTTGTATATACATGTGAAAAAGCAAATACTCAATCAAATTATACAAATACAGTTACTTCTACTGGTATTGGGGTAACGTCAGGAACATCCGTAAGTGATTCAGATCCTACACAAGTAATATCTGTGGCTCTTCCTATACCAGAAATATCTGTAGATAAAAGAGATGCTAATGCTCAAGATCTTGATGGAAATATAGGTGGAAATGATAGCCAAACTGTATGACTTACAAACCCAGCTGTCTTCAGAATCACTGTTGAAAATACCTGACAAGAAGGATTGAGAGATATAAAGCTTAATGATCCAATATCTGCATCGTGTGCGTCAAATGGGTCAGTAAACCTTGTAGCAAAGACTTTTGTAAGCGAGGCAGGAAATACAGTAACTATTTCCGTTTCATGAGCAGGAACTCATACAGATGACATTCTTCAAGTAGGGGAAAAGTTTACATATACATGTGAAAAAGCAAATACTCAAGAAGCATATACAAATATAGTAGATGTTGTAGGTACTGGTATCATCAGTAAAAAAATTGATACTGATAGTGATCCTACAGAAGTAATATTAGAAAGACAACCAAGTATTCAAGTAATTAAAGAAGACGCAAATAGTAACGACAGAGATGGAATACAGTTTAATGATACACAAACAGTAGTAGTATGAGATGAAGCAATATTTCATATAACTGTAAAAAATACTGGAAATGAAGATCTGAAGGATCTTACTCTTACAGATGTTCAAGCAAATGCTTGTGGAACAAAAGTAGGGACAACAATAGATCTCGCAGGAGCTACATTTGTAAATGGTTCAGATGTAAATGTTGTATTAAACTATCTCACTAACTCACAAGGAGACCACAGTGATGACATATTTCAAGTTTGAGAAGAGTTTAGTTATACATGTAGTGCTCCAAATACTCAATCTAACTATATAAATATTGTATCAGTAGATGGTATCTGAGTTATATCAGGTACACAAGTAACGGACGAAGATCCAAGTGTTGTTATAGTTGAATCTGGTGTTTACGATCTTGCTCTGAGAAAAACACTTTCAAATACAACTCCAGGACCTTTTGAGGTAGGTGATAGTGTTACTTTTGATATTGAAGTATTTAATCAAGGTAATATAGATGCAAGTAACATAGAAGTTACAGATTACATTCCTACGGGACTTACTCTCGCAGCTGGAAATGGATGGACAGCATCAGGATCTACAGCAGTAAGAACTATTACTAGTATAGTTGCAGGATGATCGCAGTTAGTAACGATTTCATTTACTATCGATGCTAATGCTTCAAACTCTCTTATAAATTATGCAGAAATTTCTGCTGATGATGGAAATGACTGTGATAGTACTCCAGACTCAATAAACGGAAATGGAACAGGAGAAACTCTTCCTACAGGGATGATAGATAATGATATAGGGACAGGCTGTGATACAGGTGGTGATGAAGATGACCATGATCTTGAAACTATTACTCTTACAGCAGATCCAGAACCTTCTATTAAAATTGAAAAACTCGATGCAAATGATGCACTTGATCAAGATGGAAATATAGGGAATGATTCTCAAAGAGTAAATAAAGGAGAAAAAGCAGTATTCAGCATTCGAGTAACGAATGATGGAACTGAAAATCTTAATACTTTAGTTCTTACAGATGCAAGAGCTCCTAACTGTGCTGGAAGTATAACGCTTCCATCAACTACTCCATCATCATGGATAGGTTTCACTACAGGTGGGAATGGGGATCATACAAATGCTGTACTAGAACCAGGAGAATATTTTGAATATACATGTGAAAAAGATGATACACAAAGTGATTATACAAATACAGCTGGTGTAACAGCAGTAGGTGTGGATTCAGGAATAAGTGTAAATGATAGTGATACATCTCTTGTAGATGTACCAGGAGGTGGAAGTGGAAATCCTCTTACGTGTCAATCAGCTTCTCAATCAGGAAGCGTAGTAACATGTAAAGGAAATTCAAAAGCAGATTCATTTTACCTAAAGTGTGGAGGAACTATCAAAGGACCTGTAAACTCTACTACAGTTAATGGGCAACACCAAGCAACATTTGATTGTAGCTCAGATACATATCAATGTTACGTAGATGATGACTCACTTCCAAGTTCAAATATTGACGATTGGTTTGACCGTCAAGCATGGAAAACAAGTTCTGCCTGTTTAGTATCTGGTGGAGGAGGATGAAGTCCACATTGTGGAAATGGAATTATAGAGACAGATAAAGGAGAACAATGTGATTTTGGAACAGGAAAAAATGGAGTCGGAACGAATGCATGTACTGCCAGTTGTAAAATCAAAACTGTTAGTAGTGATTGTGAGACAACAAATACTTGTATACTCACTTGGCCAAATGGAGGTGATATGGTATTTGGTCTCTCAGCTAAGAGTATTATCGGACATACCCAAAATCCTCTAGATGGAATGCCAAGTATTTCACTCACAAATAACTCTGATTATGATATGGCATATGATGGTCTTTGTGTAAAAAGAACGGCTGGACATAATGTACTCAAATCATGAAATATAAGTGGTGAATACTGCGCGAATATTACTGGAGATATTATCTTTGCTTATGAGACTATTACTCTTGCTGATTACTCGGTATATCCAAATTATACAGGTGATAAGGCAGGTATTCCAGCTGGAGCAAGTTATGAGGACTCTACTCTTACAGCAACAGTAAAAGTAGGACCAATTGATTATTACAACGCTTACTTTGCCGAAAAAACTAATATCCGTGTTGCTAAACCAGCTGTAGTAACTACAGGATGAGGAACTTCATATGTGAAAAATACTACATCAGGTGATGTTGAAAAAATCACAGGAGGAAAAAGCGGATTTACAGATAATACCAATTTTGTAGGTGTTTCAGCCACAGATGATACTAATAGTATTTCTAGTAACGTAGAAGCTCTTAATAACTCTGATAGTGAAGCAGTTGCCAATATAAAGGATGAAAAAGATGTATATGAACAATCAGTATCAAATGTAGTTGAAGATTCTACTTTGTCTGCTACTTCTACAGTATATAGTTTCTCAGATAAATATAATGGTTTAGATAATGTCTATATAGTGAAAGGAAAGAATGTTGAAATATCATCAATCCCAGCTGGCATTACAGAGTCTACTACATTTATTGTGGAATGAGGAAATCTCACTATTACAGGAAACATTGAAACGAATGAAAATGTAGCCTTTGTAGTAAAAGGAGGAGATATTAAAATTAGATCAAATGTTGTAAAACTAGATGGAACATATATTGCTATTCCAAATACAACGGGAGGAAATATTACAAGTCAACCATCTGCTGATCAACTTGTTGTTGATGGATCACTTTATGGAAATATAGAAAACCTTGTACAAAATAGATATTACATTGCTCAAGATGGTGATCAACTCTCTGTTGGTACAATTGTAAGTTTCGGTTCAGGATTATTTACTCGACCAGCTCCACTTGTGAGTCAGTTCGTAGGAGAATACCTAGAATCTGAAAAAGTAGCAAAATAAAACTAATGTATAAAAAATAAAGAGTTTCACTATGAAACTCTTTATTTTTTGCTATAATCTCTACTAATATATTCTATTATAGAAACAATGAGAATACTGACGTGAGTAAAACCTACGGGGAATGGAATGCACCTATGAAATTATTTAGGAATGTATAAACCATTTATTCAGCAAGCAGAATGAAATGAGGCATTCTTATTTCTGCCTGACTTTCATTCTCTTACTTCAGTGCATGATAGTGAAACTATGAGGAAAAATAAACATAGGTTAGCAGCCGAACTTTTTGCACTTATGCCTGATGGCACTCCATTTATGATATTTGAACAATCAAAGATGGAGTATATAAATGATATAACATGGATTCTCTCAAGTGTTACTCCATATAGTTTGATGCTGAGAGCTCATAGTTTTAAAGATAGTCAAAATAAGAATAGTGATATTAACATGGCAGTGTTTAATTATCCTATACTCATGACAGCAGATATTATTGGCTATGATGTAGATATTGTTCCAGTATGAAAAGACCAAAAACAGCATCTTGAATTTGCGAGAGATATTGCTGGGAATTTTAATAAGACTTATGATATAGATTTTTTCAAACTTCCTGAACCATATATACAAGAAGATGTAGCACTTATTCCGTGAATCGATGGAAGGAAAATGAGTAAAAGCTATGATAATTTTATTGGGATATTTGATGATGAAAAAATTCTTAAAAAAAGAATTATGTCTATCGTCACTGGAAGTGAGTGACTTGATGATCCGAAAGATCCAGAGTCTTGTAATGTATTTGCTCTAATGAAGTACTTTGCTTCTCAAGAGAAGCTCACACAAGTGCGTGATAAGTATATATCAGGTTGATATGGCTATGGCCATGCGAAATTAGAACTACTCGAAATGCTTTTAGAATATTTTGCTCCTGCAAGAGAAAAATATCAGAAATATATGGATGATTATTCACTCGTTCAAAAACAATTAGATATTTGAAATGCAAAAGCTAGTCAACTCCATCGAGAGAAGTATGAAAAACTCAAAGAAATAGTCTGACTATAGGATATAACTATTAAAAAAACTCCTCGTGTAAGGAGTTTTTTTAATAGTTTCAAATTTCATAATCAAATCTTCAGATATCTTCATTGTACCTATAAATAATACCATAATCTTGATCAGAGTACTGTTGGTAATCTGTAGGAATGAAATCAATATATCATCATTCTAAAAGAACTTTGGGACTACGAGCTGAGAGAGTATCAGGATTATCCTGTATATACTTTGCATCAGCTTGTTCAATATACATGAGGTTTATTTCCCTGATTGCTTTTCCTAGAAAATTTGTACATTTTGTATCATCAAGAACTGTGTTTTCATTTTCTTCTGTAAGTTCAGGAAGAACCTGTTGTCCGTACTCTTCTATATCTCTTATGAGATTTCCTGTAAGTGGGAGTGAATTGGCCTTGAGTCCTGTATATACTCTTTCTAGCTCAGAGCTGAGAAATACGCATGCTTCATCGTTTGATTCAGTGCTTTTTGCGAGTGATAGAAACATATAGAGGGACTTTTCTCTTTCTCCTCATTTTCCTTGCATGATAGCTGCAAGTATTCTTGCTCAACTTGGAGCATCATCCTGTGCACTCACTACTTTATAGTAATTTGCTGCATTCGTATTTTCAGAAAGATAGAAGTAATATATATATGCAAGATAGTAAGGAATTTTATAGCTTTTACATGGATTAGAGTATTTTGGATTGTTGATAATTTCATTCAGGTCATCTTGCTTTAAAATTTCGGATACCTTTTCTAGATCACAAAAATTTTCTACTCATTTTAGTCATAACTCTTCTCCTTGATGTATCCCTTTGAGAACTTGCTGAGGATCTTTTTCGTCATATGCAGTATCGCTTGATGGAAGGAGAAGTTGCCCTATAGTATACGGACTTTCAAAATATGGATTGAGATCAGTTATTAGATTCATCATAGCTGCAAGATATTTTTTATATTCTCATCATACTACGTTTCCTCATATATATTGAATCGTTTGTAACCAATACATATCTGCAGTCATACTCATAAAACCAAAACTTCAGAGTTTAGCTGCATTAGATTCAGGAAGTTTTTCAGGATGTTCTACAATAAGGGATCTAATTTCTCTATGCTTGAGGTAATTTATTTGGTTCACATGATAAAATCCTATAGAGCTTATTATAATTACTATAAGAATTATTCACCAAAAAATACTCTGTTTCTTCATGGATTATTACTTTGATTTTATATATTTTTAAATATCGTCTCCGTCTATATCTATTGTCATTTTTTCATCTTTTTTACAGAGATGAATTTTTCTCTCTTTTCATTCTCATTTACTTTGCGTGAATACGTTTCCTCATTTTTCAGAAACATAGGAGTGAACTTTTTTTCTTTCGTAGGCTGTAAAAAAAGGGAGTACTATTTCTTTTCCTGAACTTTTTACATAATCAATTTTAGATTGTATAAAAAGCAGTAACTTCTTATCTTTTTGCTCAAGGTAATCATTTATTTCTAGATGTATATTTACATGTCCTTCAGATTTTTTTGCTATGAGAAGTTTCAGAAGATGAGTGAGTGTTTCTAAGTTCTTCCCATGTGGACCAATGAGTAAGTGGGAATCATCACTTTTGAGAGAAATCCTATATATGTTTTGAGCTTCTTCTGTTACTTGTAAGTCTGAAAAATCAGCTCATAGCTTCTCAAAAAAATCTTGAGAAAGTGTTTGAAATGATTCTAACATGATTAAAATATTTTAAACTATAATAATTTATGAATATAAGATTATGAGATTTTTTAGCTTTTACAAGTTTTTATAATTTTTTGACATACAGTAAAAAAGGCTTAAGATTCGCTCTATCATTTTATTTCTCCATCAAAAATATCATACATTTATGGGAGCAAACGTTGACGATTATTATTCAAGTATTTCATCAGATTCTTCTGACGGGGGTACTCCTGCGAAGAAAAAACCAATTATTAAGAAGAAACTTATAGTTCGGGCAAAAAAACCAGAAGCTCCAAAACCAGTTGAAGCGACAGAAATAGAGAATGTAGATATATCTCCTGCTTCTTCGTCATGACAGGAATCACTTAATGATGCTATTAATGATGGGGTACAAAAAAAACCTTCATTTACAGTTGTAAACCGTGCTGAACCAAAAGGAAGATCATCCAAACCTACTTCCAGACCATTATCTGGAAACAATAGAGATACTTCGTCTACTCCTCAGGGAAATATTTCAGATAAAGCAGATGCAAATTCAGCACCAAAGTTTAAACCTGGATTTTCAAAGAACACTCCAAAACCATGAAAAAGTTTTAGCTCTGGAAATAATTCTTCTGATTGAGCTAAAAAATCTAAACTATTTTCAGGTGGGAAGTCTCGCAAGTATAAAAATAACTTTGATGGAGACGATGGATTTACACGCTCTGGGAAAATCAAACATAAGAAAAAGGAAGAAAAAAATATAGAAGACATAGAGCAAAATCTTACAACTCGTACAGGTGAGACAGTAGTTGTTCCAGATTTTCTTTCTTTAAAAGAATTTTCAGAAAAGATCTGAGTACCACTTCCAAAACTGATAGGAGAATTCATGAAGAATGGTATGATGATGACCATCAATTCTCAAATAGATTTTGATACTGCTACTCTTATTTCAGAGGCATTTGAAATAAAACTAGAAAGAGATACTTCAGCTGGGATTTGAGTAGATGAGATAGCATCATGAAACATCAAGGATCTTCTTGTGGAAGATGATACATCAAAACTTCAAGATAGACCACCAGTAGTTTCTATTATGGGTCATGTAGACCATGGGAAAACGTCTCTTCTTGATTATATACGAAAGGCTCAAGTAGCAGCTGGAGAAGCTGGATGAATCACTCAGAGTATTTGAGCGTATCAAGCAGAACATAATGAGAAAAAGATCACTTTTCTTGATACTCCAGGTCATGAAGCATTTACTATTATGCGTTCTCGCTGAGCAAAATCTACGGATATTGCAATTCTCGTAGTCGCAGCAGATGAATGAGTAAAACCTCAAACTATAGAATCTATAGCCCATGCAAAAGAGGCTGGAATTCCAGTCGTGGTCGCTATCAATAAAATGGATAAAGAAGGAGCGAATCCTGATCATGTAAAATGACAACTTGCTGAGCATGGACTTACACCAGAAGACTGGGGTGGAGAAACTCCAATGGTTCCTGTTTCAGCTCAAACTGGTTTTGGTATTGAGGATCTATTAGAAATTATCCTTCTTGTTTCTGAATTACAAGAACTCAAGGCGAATCCAGATAGAAATGGTGTTGCCACGATACTTGAATCTCATCTTGATACAAAATTAGGTCCAGTAGCAACTCTCCTCGTAAATACAGGTACTATAGAAAAAGGATCATCTGTAGTATGTGGTGCGGCTTATGGTAAAGTAAAGGTTCTCAGAGACTATACAGGAAAATCAGTAAAATCAGTATGACCAGGTGAACCTGCTCTTATCGTATGACTTGATCATGTAGTTTCTGGGGGTGGAATACTCCAAGTAGTAAACACTATAGATGCAGCGCGTCAAAAATCTACAGAATACGCTGATTATCTCTCAAATCAAAAACAACTCTGATCTTCTCAGCTTGATATTTTGATGTCAAAAATTAAATCTTGAAACCTAAAACATCTCAAAGTTGTTTTAAAATCTGATACAAATGGGAGTCTTGAAGCCATGAAAAATGCTCTCACGAAACTTTCAACAGATGAAACATCAGTATCAATCATTCATTCATGAGTTGGGAATATTACAGAGGGTGATGTACTCATGTGTTGAGGAAGCTCTGCTATACTTGTAGGTTTTGGTGTTTCAGTAGGCCCAAATGCAAGAAGAGCACTTGAAGAATCAGGAGTAGAGCATATAGAGAGTAAGATTATCTACCACATTACAGAAAGAATAGAGAAAATAGTTACAGGGATGCTTGATCCAAAAGAGATAGAAACAACTTTATGTGAAGCAACCGTATGAGGTATATTCTTTACTTCAAAGAAATTTCTTATTGTTGGACTTCAAATTAAATGAGAAGACTCAAGTATTGAGAGGTTTGCGCAAGTGAGAGTTGTTAGGTGAGATAAAGTAGTTGGACATGGAAAGATAGATACACTCAAACAATGAGTAGAAGAGGTTCATAAAATAGAATGACCAACAGAATGTTGAATAAAGCTTACAGGAACTACAAATGTTGAACTCAAAGATACTCTTGAGGTATATAAAGTCACTATAGAAAAATAATTTTCGTCAACACCAAAAAACTACCACTTTCCACATAAATCCTTATAAATACTCTATATATTTATAAGGATTTTTTCATGCATACGAGCATAAAACAAGCTCTAGGATTTACCCTGGTAGAACTCATAGTCGTAATAACTATAGTAGCTATACTCTCTACGGTAGGATTTGTCTCATATAGCTGATACCTTACCTGAGCCAGAGACTCCAATAGAATCAGCCAGATGATAAAACTCTCAGACTCCCTGCAAGTATACTCTGCTACGAAGACGCTTCCACTTCCAGATGATTACGTAGAAGTA
>CALHAQ010000122.1 GCA_937931775.1 uncultured Candidatus Altimarinota bacterium
TCATCAGCTACGATGTGTTGTGGCGTTTTGCCCACCGGCGTACACCTGGCTTCGAAAAATACAACAAATGCAGAGTCAAAATCAGAAAAAATACTCTCCAAAGCAGATAGAAAGCGGGATCATATCATAAATGATGCAAGAAAAGGTGCAGATGATATGGTACATGAAGCAAAGAAGGAATCTCATGATATTATGAGAAAAGCGCAACAAGCAGAAGAGAGAATAGCAAAGACTGAAGCAAGAGTTATAGAAAGAGAAGAAAAGATAGAACAACGTCTTGATCAAATAGGGAAAAAACAAGATGAAATACTTGCTCAAGAAGAAGCTCTCGTTGCAAAAAATCAGGAATTTAAAAAGAAAACAGAAGAACTTGATGGAAAACTTTCCGAGATAGCAAGACTTACTGAAGCAGAAGCAAAAGATCTCTTTTTGAAGCAAATTGGAAATAAGTATGAGGACGATGCAAAAGGACTCATAGAGAAACATAAAAAGAAAATTGATAAAGACAAAACGGAAATAGCTCGTGAGATACTTCTCAAGTCTATTCAACAATATGCAGGAGATGTTACTAGTGAAGTAACGACAACTATCATACCTATTCCAAGTGATGATATTAAAGGAAAACTCATTGGGAAAGAGGGCCGAAACATTACAACATTTGAGAAAAATGCAGGAGTTTCTCTCATTATTGATGATACACCTGATAGTGTATTTATTTCAGCCTTTGATCTTTATAGAAGATATATAGCAAAAAAGTCTCTAGAAAAACTCATAGAAGATGGACGAATACAACCAGCAAGAATAGAGGAGGTGGTAAAACAAACAGAATCTGAATGAGAGGTATTACTCAAAGAACTTGGAAATAAGGTTCTTGAAGAGCTCAATATACATAGTATGCCTGATGAAATAGTTCCTATTATTGGAAGACTCAGATTTAGAACGAGTTATGGACAAAATATGCTAAAGCATAGTAAGGAAGTAGCTATCATAGCAGAGGCAATAGCTCGAGAGTTATGAGTAGATCAAAAACTTGTAAGAATGTGAGGACTTCTTCATGATATAGGAAAAGCTCTTGATCATGATATAGAGGGGACACACCCAGAAATCGGAGCAAAGATCGGTCGAAAATATGGTCTTCCAGAAGAGGTGGTAGATATGATAGAGAATCATCATGGAGAACAGTTTAGTATATCTATATATGCAGCTATAGTACAAGTTGCTGATGCTATTAGTTCAGTTCGTCCAGGAGCACGCAGAGAGGCTATAGAGCAGTATTTAAAACGTGTTCAGGAAATGGAAGCATTAGTGCAAAGCTTCTCATGAGTTGATAAAGCATATGCTCTTTCTGCTGGTCGAGAAGTGAGAGTGTTTGTAGATGCGAAAACAGTTTCTGATATGGATGCTCAAAAAATGGCTAGCGAAATAGCTGGGAATATTGAAGCAAATCTTCAGTACCCATGAGAAGTACGAGTTTCTCTTATCAGGGAAATGAGGTGTGTAGAATATGCAAAATAATATAATTAATATAAGAATATATGTATAACGGAAATGACCTTAAAGTAGGAAAGAAATTTATCATGGATGATATGCCATTTGAGATTGTAACATATGCTCAGAAGGTAATGGGGAGAGGAGGAAGTATCATAAATATTAAAGCAAAGAATCTCCTGAATGGAGGAACAATCGCAAAAACGATATCTGATACAGATAAGTTTTCACCTGCCGATATTGCAACAAAAAGTTATGACTATCTTTATAATGACGGAATAAACTATATGTTTATGTCACAGGAAACATATGAACAGGTAGAGCTTCCAAAAGATAGACTTGATGGTGCTGAAATGTTTTTAAATGATGGTGATAAGGTAAAACTTCAAGAATTTAATGGAAGTCCTATCAATATTGAATTAGATCCAAGTTGTGAGTTAGAAGTGACAGAAACTCCTCCGGGAGAGAAGGGTGATACAGCTACGGGAGGAAAAAAACCAGCTACTCTATCAACCTGACTTGTGATACAAGTACCACTATTTATAAAGGTTTGAGATATCATAAAAGTAGATACACGGACAAAAGATTATCTTTCAAGAGCGTAAGCACTAGAGTTGCAATTTTTCTCATAAAACATATTATTGAGAAGAACTTATTACATTTTTAATATCGTATTTTGTTTCCATTTTTCGAAATATTTCCAGGAACATTTCTTTACACCTTTTGACTTGCTCTTACAAGTTGTTTTTTTCTATTTCTTTGGAATCTAAAGAGATTAGCTAAGAGGTTTGGTTATAGTTTTTCTTTCTTTACACAGAATATAGTATGGTTTTTTATCTCTACGTTTTTCTTTTCACGTGCATTTTATGTAATTTGAAAATGGCATGATATGAAATTCATAAAGGACCTATTCCAATTTTTTATCATGAGTGAATTTAACTTCTCTCTTTTTGGAGCTATGTTTGGGTTTTGACTAGTACTAGTTATACTCACGCGACTGGAAAAAAGTAGTGTTTCGCGCTACATAGACGGAGTAGTATTATCATTTCTATTTATACTTATAGTTTGATATATATGAGCTTTATTTGGTGGACAAGTATATGGAAGAGAAACCCTACT
The DNA here is from genome assembly GCA_937931775.1 of uncultured Candidatus Altimarinota bacterium. Lineage (GTDB taxonomy): Bacteria > Patescibacteriota > Gracilibacteria > BD1-5 > UBA6164 > JAACSU01. The sequence goes on from CALHAQ010000122.1 coordinate 2,608, forward strand.
TGGAATCGAAATATCTTATACAAATGCATTTACTCCAGTTCCCTATCAGGTACCAGTATTCCCTCTTCCTATAGTATATACTTTCTTTAGTTTTATTATATTTAGTACTATGTATATTCTTTCACTCTTTATTCACATTAGAGGATATATAGGATATATAGGACTGATACTTTTTTGAGCGATGATTCTTATATTTGAATCATTTAGTTGAAAGCAAGATATTCTTTCAGTTTCTAGTATATTTAATCTTCCCCAGGTATTTGCACTTATACTTATTATATGGAGCTGATATCAGTTTTCTCAAATCTTTTCAGATGATGAAAATAAGCAAACACATTTAGAAGACGCATAATATGAAGGCAGTATCGAGAAATATATATTTTACTATTTTTCTCAGTTCTATCTGTGGGGGGATATTATTGTGAAATCTCACCCAGGATACTATTCTCTCACTCATCTTACTAGGAGCTTATACTCTTATTACTATTGTAATTTATCATTATTATAGACAGATAATATACTGTCTATTTTTTATTTTTTTAGGACTTATTCTATGATTTTCTTCGAGCCACTTTCATCAGTATCAGATTTCACAAAATACTTCGAAGTTAGACAGCTATGTATGACTCTATCATATATATGAATGAGAGGTTAAGACTCTCTATAAAAGGGACGAGTATTATGATGAATATACAGTACGTTCGACACAAATAGGTGACATGAAGATAGACATAAATATCCAGCACCTACTTCGTCTTCCGAAGAACTTTGTACTGCATCCTGGACAAAAGATATCTTATAGTGGAAAGATGTATCCATTAGAAGACTTTGACGGATTTGCATATAAAAAGTTTATGCTTTCTAAGTGACTATACTTTAGTACCTCAAGCTCTTATGTGGAGACTATTTCCGATCATACATATTGATGGAGATATAGTTTATATGATAGTAGACAGAGACTTTTGACAAGAATAGAAGAGATATTTCCTCAAGAAGAATCTATCTTTCTATGAGGAATACTTTTCTGAGCCAGAGAAAATATACCCAAAGACCTGAAAGAGGATTTTAATAATTCCTGACTCACTCACTTTATAGCCGTAAGTTGATTCAATATTACGCTTTGTGTGATATTCATCACATTTATGTTTTGATTTCTTCCACACACTATGAGGATTGTTGTAGTGAGTTTGAGCATTATATCTTTTTCATTTTTTGTATGACTTTGAGCTCCTGTGGTGAGAGCTGCAATTATGGGAATACTCTGATATACTTTTCTCCAGTCTGGAAATACTGTAAAAAATCTAACTCTTCTTGTTTTTACTGCAGTGTGTATGACTGTTTTTAACCCACTGTCACTAAGTTATGATGTTAGTCTTCATCTCAGCTTTCTTGCAGTAATAGGGATTATGTATACACAAGAGATATTTACTAAGATATTTTCATGGGTACCAAATACTTTTGCTATAAGGGAGGCTCTAGTACTTACACTTTCAGCTCTGAGTTTTAGTATTCCAATTATGATGTTCCAGTTTGGACAAGTATCTCTTCTGGCTCCCCTTGCAAATATAGCTGTTACTTGGACTATTCCACTTGCTATGCTGGGGTGAGCTCTCACACTTATTATTGATTTTATCTCTCCATTCCTGTGAGAAGGATTATGATTTATCACCTGGATATTACTCAAATACGATATTATGATGGTACGGTTTTTTGGAAATATTGATTGAGCATTACTTAAGGTAAATTTTTGAGCTTACTCAGTATATCTTCAGTGCCTCTATTTCATCGCTTTAGGGTATTTGCTCAGTTTATATCATCAGAAAAATAAAAAACGACTCTAGGCCGTTTTTTTAGTACTTTCACTCACTCATTCGAGAGCAAGATCCCAATCTACTCATACATCTCATCATGATACTTCTTCTGCTTCTGCTTTGAGAGCTTCAGCTGCATCTAATTTCTTTTGCAGCATTCATTTCTCTTGAATACTTTGCGCATCTATAAGCTGCTTCCTGATACTTTCTATAAGTTCTTGTTTTTGATGTTCTAGTTCATCTCGTTTTCAGATTCTTCTTCGAAATTTTTCTGCTTGCTGATTTCTTCCTTTAGATGTGTTTACCGTAGTATGTATTTCTCAAAATGCCTTAAGTTTTTCTAATGCATTTGTTTTGGGAGATGAAATTTTATCTTTTAAACCTTGAACCTTTATAGCATCATAATTTATTGCTCAATCGAGTGTTACATCTTCTATTTCTAAAAGAAATGCATCAGCGAGAGCTTCATTTATTATGAGTGACTGTTCTTCTGTCAATTGTAACTCCTCGAGACTTTGAGATCCATCGTATCAATCTATTTCTGGAATTACAAAATTTCATTGTATCCTTAAAAATGCTGCTTCAAGTGGTCAATTATTTTTGGTATTTTGATTAAACCACTCTTCATTTTCTTTCGCATCACCTTCTGAGTGCTCGAAACTCCCCTTTAAATATTCACTCCCTTCTTTGAAAAAGAGTGTATTTGCCTGTTTAAAGTTTTCTTCTCTTCCTTCTTGAGTATAGAGCTTGTCATTTACTTTCTCAGCTCATCCTTCTCCTACTCTCTCAGCCATTCTGTTATGTATTTTCCCTGACTGAGTTGTTTCATCATATCTTTCAGCAGTTTCTAGTCTATCTATATCTATATTATCTTCCTCTTGCATTGATATTCTAAGAGCCTGTCAGAGCTTCTCTTCTAGAGATTTAGGGTCTTCAAGACCATATCAGAGATGTTTAGCGTGAATATGAGTAGTTTCATGAATTGCTCACTTTATATTCTCTCAGTTCATAGAAAATTGTGTTACTATTCTTTCTAATAACTTCTTTCATTCTTCTCATAAAGCTTCTTCTAGAGTAGTATATTCAGGAGACTCCCTAAAGCTTTCTGCAACTGCTTTTTGCTCTTCAGTTGTTTCTTGTTTTGTTTCTGCTGACCGTTGTTCAAAGTTTTCAATACTCGCAGTAGCATTTGGATCTATAGCCATAATATTTCTATAATAAATAATCCCTTATATTGTATCATATAAGGGATAGTTATTGCAAATAATCAGTTAGACTTGAAATTCTTTTGGAATCATTGATTCCCCCAAGTTTACACTTGTTTCAAATATATGTGCTACTTGGAGCAGTGTTTTTTCATCCAGCCTTGCAGCGAGCATCTGTAGTCATACCGGAAGCATCTTTTTTTCACCATCCTCACTTTCCGCAAATCAGCATGGAATTGATATTCCTGGAAGACCTGCAAGAGAACCAGGTATAGTGTATGCATCTTCGAGATACATTTTGAGAGGATCATCAGAAATCTCACCAAGTTTCCATGCTACTGATGGGGCTGTTGGACCAACTATTATATCGACATCAGAAAATGCTGTTTTGAAATCTTCTATGATGAGTGTTCGAATTTGTGCAGCTTTTTTATAATACGCATCATAAAATCATGCTGAGAGTACATAACTCCCGAGTATCGATCGTCTTTGAGGCTCACCTCACAGACCTTCTCATCTGTTATGAAGATAAATTTCTTCTAGTCCATTATTTGGAAGCTCAGAGTTATGACCATATCTAATACCATCAAGACGAGCAAGATTAGTAGTTACTTCTGCTGGACAGATAATATAATAGGCTGCAACAGCATACTTTGTCATTGGGAGAGAGATTTCTTTGATTTCTGCTCCTAAGCCCTTTAATGTTTTTATAGCTTTTTCTATTTGCTCCTTAACCCCAGTATCTAGACCTTCTTCAAAATACTCTTTTGGAACTCAGACTTTTATTCATGATAGATCTTTCTTTTCTTCTAAACTTTCTAATACTTGATCTTTTCATAGAAGAGATGAACTCTCTAGCTCATCATGACCGTTCATTATGTCATAAAGAAATGCAGCATCTTGTACATTTCGAGTAAGTGTTCCTGGAGTATCAAGACTCGATGCCATAGGAATAACTCCAAATCGAGAATTTCTTCCATAACTTGGTTTAAATCCTACTACTCAACACATACTTGCTGGTTGACGAATAGATCACCCTGTATCTGTACCGAGAGCAGCTGGTACAAGCCCTGCTGCAACTGCGGCAG
>CALHAQ010000123.1 GCA_937931775.1 uncultured Candidatus Altimarinota bacterium
CCTTGAGTGATAACAAGACTATTAGGGAAGCTTTTGAGTTTTATATGCAAAGAACACACAGTCGTATTCCTGTATATCATGATACTGTTGATAATATAATTTGAATTATCACTATCAGAGACCTACTTCGTGAAAAACTCAAAGGAAATGAAGAGATGCTCTTAAAAGATTTCCATTTTAAAAAACTTGTAAGAGCCCCTATAAATCAACCTATAGACGTCTTACTTGAAACTTTTAAACAAGCTCGTCAGCATATATCTATTATTATGGATGAGTATGGTTGAGTTGCTGGAATAGTCACACTTGAAGACATTGTAGAGGAGGTATTTTGAAATATTCATGACGAAACAGATTTTGAAACTGATGAAATTATAGAAAAATGAGATAATACTTTTGTAATCAATTCATCTATACTCCTCAATAATATTGTAGATGAGTTCAATTTAGAACTCCAAGACTTAGGTATGGATGAGAGAGAATTCGGAAGTGAAACAGTCAGTTATATGATTACTCATAAGTTGGAGAGATTTCCAGAAATTGATGAAGAAGTAAGCTTTGAAATATATGAAGATGATAAAATAACAAAAGAAAGACTTTGTTTTAAAGTACTCGAAATAGAGGGAAGTGCTATAGGAAAAGTAGAAGTTACGAAAAAATAGTATCTCGAATTTCTTTTCTCTTATCCTTATCATGAAATTTGAGTATATCATCTGATATAATTACTCAAAAAGGTTTTGCGAGTTTCTGGAAGCTCTTTTTTGTACGGGGAAGAAATAAAGTCTGTAATACTTTTTCACATACATCTCACAATCTTGTTGAAAACTTTTGAATTCATATATTTTTTTGAACACTATGATTCTCTATTTGATCCCTATTCAGAGAGAAAAATTCATTATTGAGACTTATAAATTTCTCAAAAGTGTGATTTTTATTTACTATAGGGACAAGAGTGTGGAGCCAATATTTGAGGTATATATCATTCTCTATTGCAATATCTTCAAGGTTCATGGCATTTTGTGTGGTGAAAAACGAGAGGCAAAATTTTTCAGCATGTTTTTTTGATGTTTTTCTCTGTCTTAGAACCATCAGCAGGAGAGTGAAATAAATTCTCGACGTCCAGAGTCTATTTTTCTTGGTAATGATAAATAGGTCAATATCTGAGTTTTCATTAGCAGCATTCATGGCAAGAGAATTTCCAATACATACACAGACTATTCCTGGTATATATTGAAAAAAGAATTTATATTTATTAACTTTTTTCCATAATTTTTCCTCATATTTTCATGGAGTATTTTTTATGTTTAAATACTCCTTAAATGATTTTTCATGTTTTTTCTCTATTGTCAGCAAAAAAAATTTGATTATGAGAGATATTTCGTTTAGTATACAGATATAGTAGCTCTAGTAAATATATTTCTTATTTTGAAGGTATGAGGTTTCTTTGTGTGAATTGCTGACATATATACGATGAAGCCTTATGAGAAATAGATGATAATATAGATCCTGGAACATGAATTGATGAGATTAGTGAAGAAATCCATTGTCCTTCTTGTGATGGGAGTTTTGAGGACTTTTCACCAATAGAGGATGAGGTAATACACGTTGATAACCCAGATCACTTAACGCATATAGAGAGAGAACATATGCCAAGAATTATTCACCTAGATAGTGAGAAAGTAGAAGTATGTGTTTGAGAGGAAGAGGAGATGCATCCAAGTTGAGAAGATCATAGAGTAACAGCAATTTACCTGGTAGATGAAGAAGGTCATATAGTTGAAGAAATCTTTATTATGACTGATGAAGATCCTGTTGCTGAGTTTGATATTTCTGGATTTGAGAACTTTGAGATTAGAGCAAGTTGCTCTCAGCATGGACTCTGGGGAACTGGACTGATCAATGCTGAGGAATATCAAAGTGAACATCCAGAAGAGGAGGAATCTTTTGAAGGCTAAAAATACAAAAATAATTCACTTTTTATAAAAAATATGCTATACTTCTAGTATATTTTTTCTTTATACGATGCAGAAAAAAATACTCGAAATCCTTGTAGATAAACAAAATGAAAAAGGACCAGCAATTTTTAATGAAATACTGGTTATTTTACATAGAGCATATGGTTGAAAGAATTCATCAGAATCTTTTAGCTTTGAGATTACAAAAGTCTGAAATAGAATACGTTTTTTTCTTATATGTCCTGCTAAATATGAAGCATTTCTCATTAATCAGATATATGCACATTTTAATAATGTTGAAATTTCCACAGTTTCTGATTATCTTGCAAAAGTACCAGATGATAAGATATCAGTAGGGAAAATTCAGGCTAAAAAGCACTATTTTTATAGTCTTAAAACTTTTGAGGATCCAGGTGTGACTGTATGAAAGGGTGTAGAAATAGATCCCTTTTCTTCTTTAACTGGAGCTCTTTCAAAGACAGGTAAGTATACAATGAATACTTTTCAAGTAAATTTTCGTCCAGTAAAATCAAATATTTGGAAAAAGGATGCAAAGAAAATTATTAAAATTCTTACATCAAGCTATCCTAGATTCATAAAAAATATTCTCCTTCATCCAGTATTTAAGTACTGTAAGATACTTTTCTTTCCATTTGTGTTACTTATCAAGTTTATAGCTCTTTTATTCAGAAAGACTACAGAAGAAAAAGAAATTACAGTTTTAGAAACTGCTGAAAAGAAAACAAATGATCAGACATCCGATATACTTGAAAATCCAGATAAAATAGATCCGAAATTTCTCTCAAAACTCATGAGTGAAGCCTATGAGGTAGATATAAATGTCATATGTGCTGGAGAAAATAATATTGAAGTACGATCTGCAATACAAGAAATATCATCAACTCTTTCTGTATATACTCAGTTTGGTCAAAATGGACTCAGACTTGCGAGAGTATCTACGAAAGAACATGATATTAGAGCTGCAAAAATGAGACAAATAGATAGAAAAACAGTTCTCTCTACTCCGGAACTTTCAGGCTTTGTGCATCTACCAACAAACTATGTAAAAACTCCATATATTAACTGGGTGAGCTCGAGAGCGTTTGAACCACCATCTAATCTCCCTATTATAGATCCTGATCTCACAGATGGTATTACTCCTGAAACGTATCTAACTCCTATAGGAAAGACAAACTTTCGAGGTACTGATATGAGTTTTGGTATGTGACCAGATGACAGAAGACGACATACCTATATTATAGGAAAAACAGGTATGGGAAAATCAGTTCTTCTAGAGAATATGATTATGGATGATATACAGAAGTGAAGATGAGTTGCAGTGATAGATCCTCATGGAGATTTAGCAGAATGAATTATAGGACTTATACCAAAAAATAGAACCAACCAGACTATTATATTTGATCCATCTGATAAAGACTGGCCTATAGCATTTAATATGCTCGAGAATATTTCTGATGATCAGAGATCATTTGTAGCTTCTGGACTTGTTGGAATTTTTAAACGTATATTTTGAGATAGTTGGGGACCTCGTCTCGAGCATACACTCAGAAATACAATATTAGCCCTTATGGAATATCCTGGAACAACTCTTATTTCTATTCCTCTGATGCTTACCAGTGAAGTTTATAGAAACAAAGTGGTAAAGAAGATAGGTGATCCTGTGGTAAAGAAATTCTGGACACATGAATACGGAAAACTGACACCTCAACAGAGAAATGAAACTGCTGGGCCAATCTTGAATAAAGTAGGACAATTCCTTTCTAGTACGATTCTTAGGAATGTTCTTGGGCAACCAAAAAACTCATTTTCTATGAGATGGGCCATGGATAATAAAAAAATTATCATCGTAAATCTTTCAAAATGAAAAATCTGAGAAGATGCCTCGAGCCTTCTGGGAGCTATGATGGTTACGAAATTTCAACTCGATGCGATGAGTCGGGCTGATACACCAGAAAAAGACCGACGAGATTTTTCTTTGTTTGTAGATGAATTCCAGAACTTTGCGACCGATAGTTTTGCGACGATTTTATCTGAAGCCCGTAAATACCGACTGAGTTTAACCATGGCCAACCAGTATATTGCTCAGATGAGCGAGGAAGTGGCTGCGGCAGTATTTGGGAATGTGGGGTCGTTGGTGTCGTTTCAGGTAGGAATTGATGACGCCAAAGTATTAAGCGAACAGTTTGATGAGGATCGTGTTTTGCCGGC
>CALHAQ010000124.1 GCA_937931775.1 uncultured Candidatus Altimarinota bacterium
TTGTGATGTATTCTTTGATGGTCTTCCTCTTACTTTTGAGCTTGAATCTCGTAGTGAAATGAAAACATACAATGAAATAGACTATGAATTTTCAGTATATAAAAGAAAATATAGTATTTTCGAGAAAATAAAAAGTTACATTTGAAAATAAATCTTAAATAGGATACTATTATAGCATACTAAAATAAAAACTATGTTTATAGCTCTTATATCTACTTTTATAGCGTCTATTTCAGATGTTTCATGGAAGAAAAGTCTCTCTTATGGAGTAAGAACAAGAGCTCATGCTCTTGGATCTTATCCTATTCCAATAGTTTTATGTATTTACTTTGTTTTAAGTGGTTTTGATTTTTTCTCTGTTACTCTTATACCTATCTCCGTTATACTCATTATAGCACTACTAGACATCATTAAAGATCCCGTTAATGCTCAGTTATACAAAGAAGAAAAAATATCTGTGATTATGCCCTATCTAAATCTCAGTAAAGTACTAGTGATCATAATTTCATTTTTTCTTTATAAAGATGTATCAAATATTACCTTTTGAATTACGATTTTTGTAATTCTTATAATTATCCTTGCAAGTATTGATTTAAAAAATAAACGATTCCCAAAATGTTTTTCAAAAATCCTCTTCGTAGAAACAGTAAGGACGGTTTGAATACTTCTCTGATGATGGCTACTACTTAGGTATTCAGAAGTACTATATTTTAATCTTTATGCTTTTCTTTATCTGATTCCAGCTGTCTTTCTTGCATACAAATCATGACAACTATGAGATATACTCACTCCTTCATTACCATTCTGGTGGTATAGAATAATAGGATGATTAGGTTGGTTTTCTTGGTTTTTATCTCTTACAGTAATAAAGAACCTTGGTTTATCAATATCCATTCTCTTATGATTCCTTGGAATAGGAATAACACTTTTTGTTTCGTATATATTTTTAAAAGATATTCCATCAAGAAAAAATATATTACTTACTTTTACGGTGGCTATACTTATATGAATCTGATATTACTTTAAATAAAATTTCCTAAAATATTATCATGAAAAATACTGAAAAATCATATCTGAACGAAGAGGAGCGAAAAAAACAACAACTCAAATCTGAGAAAGAGTTAAAAAAAGAACAAGAAAAGATTCTCAGGATTGAGAAGAAAAAAGAAACCTTGCGGCAATTAGAGGCAGATTCTCGGAGTCTGCAAAAACTCAGAGATTTACTCGAGCAGCATATAATAGATGACGCTCTGGTAAAAAAAGTACTCGATGGAGACGAAATAGATCATGATGAGATACAAGAAATCTTTGAGCAAATCGATGCTATAGAAGATCTCGATGGAATCGATGATTACCTCCCAAAAGATATGAGAGTAACAAAAGAAGAATATGCTGGGGCAACACATGATGATGAAGCTTTAAAAACTGTTTTAAAAAAAATCGATACTTCACTATGAATACTTGCAAGCCATGCAAGCCCTCAGGCTGGTTGATCTATAAATATATTTTCTGGTTTCTTGGCTATGCTAGATAAAAATCTTGTTACTATTCAAGAACACCATATAGATATGAAAACAAAGCTTGAACCAGCAGATAGTCAGCAAGAGACTCTCTGGGAAACAATAAAAAAGAGCTTTCGTTAAGCTCTTTTTTATTTTCTATTCTCTTGTAAGTACTCTTTCCAAAAATCTATACTCGTCATTTGAGAATAAGTTTGTTTTAGGAGCGTCTTAAAATCATCATACTCTTGATCTTCAAATTCTACCTCGACTCGTTTAAAATTTCATTTTTTTCATTCACAAAAATCAAGTTCGAGTTTCTCTAGGGCATATTGACTCGATAACTCAAAATCATTTTCAAAAAGGAGTTTATAAAACATAAGTTGTCTTCCATACTTCCCTCTTTCATATCCTTCATCTTTATTCCCCTGCTTATCCGTTCCTTTTATTTCTCAGATATATTTCGTAGAACCGGTTTTATAGTCCGTTATTTTTATCGCTTGCGAGAAGAGACTTCAACCATGAGTATCTGGTGAAAAGTCTTCACTTAATAACTCTATTTTATCTATAATTCCTGTAATAGGAATCTCCTGAAAAAATACATTCCTTCGAGAAAACTTGTACTCTGTTTTCAGTGGTGCTGCAAAACTACTTTTATATGTATCATAATATCCTTTCAGAGACTCGAGTCACCGTTTTTTTAGTCGAATTTTTTCTTCACTACTGAGATATTCTCTATCTAGCTGACGTAAATACACATATTGCATGTAATCATAGTCTTGAATTTCTCATGTTTCAAGAATTTTTTTATAAAATAGCTCGAGCGTCCTATGATACATAGTTCCAAAAGTAGTATTCTCATTATCTTCAAATGGATATTTATACACACTTCGATAAAGAAAGTCTTTAGGACTGACTAAGAAGCAATTTAGGTCACTTGCTGAAAGCTTATAATTTTTCATAAACTCTCATATATACTCAATTTCTTTTGTTTTATATGAAATCAGGGATGATTCTTGAAGCATTTCTCTTTGCATATCTGCTGATACCTCTTCAAGCTGAGCTGATGAAGCAATATGTGGTATTTCTCAGAGCTCTCATACAAATGGAGAAATAATCTTTGGCTTTCAGAGAATACTTGCTGGAAAACTGAGATATAGTTTCTTCTTTGCTCTAGTGAGAGCTACAAATAAGAGTCTTCTATCTTCCTCATTCTGCCTATTTTTTTCATGTTTCTTTCTATCTGCATCGCTCATGTCTTCTTCTCCAGCAAATTGCAAGCCATCTCCAGCAATTCATTCTGGGAGTTTAATGAGTTCACGCATCTTCTTTTCATCCCAATTTCCACTATAGAGTCCAGGAATAAATACATGTTCATATTCTAGTCATTTAGAACCATGAGCAGTAACAACTTGGACCCCTTTACTTCACTCAGATGACACTTGTCTATTAATTCTATATCCATACCTCACGTATAAATCAAAACGATCAGATACTCTCCTGAGAGATAAATCTTGTTTATATAAAGACCAAGATTTTATGCTGTGGAATAATGTATATACGTCCTGCATATCATCAAAGTTTCCGTGCTTATTAATATGATCAAATATATCAAAAGTCTTTAATAAATAAGAAAATCATAAGAGAAAGTTTCTCTGTGAAAATTGTTTCTGACATTCTAAATATTTTTCTACAAATCCCGAAATACTTTCTGAATTTTCAATCTCTAAATCTTTAAGTATTGATTGATTTTTCAGAACATCAAAGATTTTCAATTTATTTCCTCTTCTTACATAGTTTTCTCTATAGAGATGAGTATTTATCTTGAGAACATCAATGATGTCAATATCACAAAGAGAAGACCTGAGAAGGTTAATAAAAGCAGTCTCATGAGCATATGGATCGTCTAAGAGTTTAAGAAAATTTATAATAGATTTTATATAGTCTGATTCTAGGATGTTGCTTTCGAGCTTTGAGCTTACAGCGATATTATGCTGCTTTAAAAACTCTGAAAATATTTCTACTTCTCTATTACTTCTCACAATAATTGCTATTTGTTCTAACTTCGTATCTCAAGATGTGAGTCAAAGTATTTTGTCTTTGATATATAGTCTCTCATCTATTTCTGAAAGTGCTAAATACAGAGAATTTGAAGTATCATCATGAACTACTGTTTCTGGATATAAAACATGTGTTTGACTATAGAGCTGTTTATCCAAGTTAGGAATTCTACTAATAAGTCGTTCAGAATTTTCTTCTATGAGCTTTCGTGATATATCTAATATTCCCTGCTCAGATCTGTAGTTTTTATCGAGAACAATAATTT
>CALHAQ010000125.1 GCA_937931775.1 uncultured Candidatus Altimarinota bacterium
TTTATTATTTATTTCAAAGAGTTATTTTCTATTTACATAAAACTTCATTTCCTATAGACTTATATTGTCTGTAATATTCTTCTACAAAATCTCTTACTAGAGGGTCTTTTGGAAGAAATACGGCATCTTCACGAACAACAAATTCAAAGAGGAAATTCCCTGCTTCCATCTGATTGAGATAGGTAAATATTTGCTGAGTATATACTCAGATATACATTTCTCTAAGAGCCGTGAGGTTTTGATCATTGAAATATAGTTCTATTTTATTATTTTCATAACTAACAATTCATGACTCAAAGAGTATGTGTAAATGTATCAAACACTCGCAATAATATGGAAGAATATCTTCTACTTCTCTATATCTCATAATCTTGATAGAACGCATCAGGTGCGTCACGACTATTTCTTCATCGAGCTCTGATGCTCCTTTTATGAAATGAGCGACAAGTCATCCTGCTGTTGCTTTAAACTCTTCTATATTCTTAAATAGTCCTTTCTTTCACATCTTTACTTCAGAACCTGGAGAGAGCCAAAGTGTATGACCAAACTCATGACCTATCGTCTCAATATCATAAATTTTATAGTAATTCTCATCAGGTCCATCAAGAAATTTCTTATATTTTTCTAATATATTTTCTGATATCATTTTGCTATCAAGAAGCATCTTTGGAGCTGCTCTTTGAGCTTCTAGGACATATTTTGGAAAAGCAAAAATCTTCTTTCCATGGATTTTACTGACTTCATCATCATTTGGGATCACCTGAGCAGAGTATGCTCAACAAAGAAATGACCCATAGGCCAATACGGGAGCTCAGATGTGTAGCTGCACTTTTTGCATACTATTTTTACTAAAGCTGTAGCTTTCTGGGAAACTTTCTCTGCCAATTTCATCATACATTCCCTCGTACATATTTTCAATATCAGCTGCCACCTGTGAAGTAAATAGTGATGGATCAGCAAGCCTCATATCAAACTCGATCGATACTGCCCTACGATATTTATCCTCATAGTACTCTATTGGATGTCCTGGTTGAACAGGTGTATCAATAGCCATCCATTTTATATCAACCTCACACCAAGCATCTACTAATTTATTAACATCCTGCTCTTTCCAAGCACTCCTAATAGCTTTAAAATATTCTATGTAGGCCATTTTTCTATCAAATATCTCATCTGCACTTTTCTCTAAATCAGCTATAAATTCATTATATCAATCTATAATAGCTCCAACTTCACTGGGAAATACTTCCCTATAAGATTTTGAAATATATCATTTTCATTCAGGCATGAGAATAGAATACGTCCTATCTGCATCGTCTCAGTGATGTCATTTATCCATGAAATTATTCTCAGTGATATAATTATTAATATCATCCTGATTATTATCAAACATCTTTTCCAGGTCTCTATTTGTTTCAAAAAGGAGTTTTCTATTCCAAAGTACAAAAAGATTTGAATACAGTTTTCCGAGCTTATGAGTATGCTGGAATATTTTGAGATAAAATTCTGAAAGCAGTTTTTTTTGCTCTATTTCTTCTATCATTTCTCACTGGAGATTTTCATAGTAGTTTTTTACAAAATTATATGAGGATTCAAATATTTCATCTCTTGTTTGCTGAGATTTTCAGATTTTTTCTAAATAAATATCCAGTGGTTCAAATTTTTTATCTCCAATTCTTGCAGCAGCAGCATAGTAAGTCTCAGGAGTCTTTTCTAATCATAGAGTGCCAAGAAAACTATCTAATATATCTCGATCCTCTCCGAGCGTATTAATCCCACTGGAAAGATTATTATAGTGAGATTCATGAGCCTGGAAAATACCATGAATTTTAGAGATATTTTGTAAGAATTGCCTTTTATCCATGCTTGTTTTTACATAAAAAAATAGTATGAGAACATACTACTTTTTTAGAGATAATTGTAAAAGAGATTTAGTCTATATTTTTTGTCACAAAAATATCTTTTTTTCCATGAATATCAAGTCATTCAGCTTCAAGATCAACCTGAATTTGCCAAGTAAGTTGCGTTCTTCGGACATTTTTTAGAGCAAAGCTTGCCAACTTTCATAGGGTTGTATCTCAAAAATCCATTTCATTTTGATTTCCAAATACCTCTTTACTGCTCGGGATTACTATCGAAATATCATAATCTCTCTTGAGGCCAATTTCATAGTTTACTCCTGACTCTATATGAGTAGAGTACCTTGCAAATTCTTTTTTTGTACTATGTTTCTTCCCATCTTTACCATAGCTGCTCTCTCTCTTATATGCTACAAGATGAACACTCAAATCTTCTCCTCTTATAGCTTTTTTTGCGTGAAGTCGAAATGTACCTGTAATAGTTTCTCAAAAGTTATAATTTCTCTTAAGAATTTGTATTTTAATCTCTCCTTTTAGATATTTAGCAACTTGCATATATATTACCCATCATATGAGTCAGAGAATTACAGAGAGAAATGCAAATAATATAATATTTCCATCCATAGAAGTTTTATAAAGAAATATAACTAATCATGGAGTATAGTTATTTATCATGCAAAAGCTAGGATAAAATAAAAGCTACGGAGTTTTCCGTAGCTTTTATTTATTTTTTCCAACCGTATGAGTTTCCTCCTCCAGATTCTCTTGAGCCTGCAGATGAAGATGATCGAGATCGACCTGCTCATCCACCTCGGTATCATCCACCACTTGAACGACCTGCTGAACCACCACCTTGATAGCCTCGGCCTGATCATCCTCATTGATATCCTCTTCCTCCTCCTCGGTATCATCCACCTCCAGAACGTCTCCCTCCACCATCAGAATTTCTTGCTTTCGCTTGAACCACGAGTGGTTGAGCCGAGTTAAGAGCTTTGAAATGAGCCATAATAGCATCAGCATCTGCTATTTGCAGGTTCATATATGAGAATTTTTCAAGAACATCAATCTTTCCAACATCTCCTATTTTCATCCCTGTCTCATTTTCTAAGAATTTAATAAGACTTCCTGGATTGAGTCCATCAAGTTTCCCTTTTGCAATAAAAATTCTTTGTTCTCAATTTGGAGCTTGCCTAGGAGTTTCTGCTATAATATTATATGATTTTTCTTCAAATTTATCTGCGTGAGCATCCTTAAGCATAGCTGCAAGAACTGTCTTTGGGTCCCCAAGTTCTAAAAGTGAACTTGCAAGTACTTCGAAATCAGCAAGTTTCTCATCTGACATAAGATTTGCAATATTCCCTACGAGTCTTTTCTTTTGAAGCTCTACAACTTCTTTCGCACCTGGGATCTGTCCTTTTGTCATTTTTTGTTTCAACATTCTCTCTATTCCAAAAAGTTTTCTGCTATCCATTCGTGATACAAAATTTATAGCATGACCTGTCTTCCCAGCTCTAGCCGTACGACCAATTCTATGTGTATATACTTCAGCATTATCTGGAAGTGAGTAATTTACCACATGAGTAAGATCATCAACATCAATTCCTCTTGCTGCAACATCTGTTGCTACAAGAATCGTACATTTTTTAGCCTTAAAACGAGCAAGTACTTTTTCTCTATTTTTTTGTTCTATGTCTCCATGAATTCCTTCTGCTTTAATTCCTCTCCCAATAAGTTTAGAAGCAACTTCATCAACATCCATTTTTGTTTTACAAAATATGATTCCGTAAAAATCCTCTGTCATATCGATAACTCTTGAAAGAGCTTCAAATTTATTTCTTGGGGCAACTTCGTAGTATATTTGCGTGATTCTATCAGAAATGGTAGTTTTAGAAGCAATTTTTACTTCATCATAGCTATGCATATATTTCTTTGCAAGCATCAGGATAGCTCTTGGCATAGTTGCTGAAAATAAAAGTGTTTTCTTATTATCTGGAGTATGCTCTAAAATTTCTTCAATTTCTTCCCTAAATCCAATATTGAGCATCTCATCAGCCTCATCAAGAATGAAATAATCAATAGTAGAAAGATCTAATGTTCTTTTTGTAATAAGATGATCTTTAACTCTCCCTGGGGTACCAACAACAATATGTGGACCATTTTTAAGAGCTCTTCTTTCCTCTGAGATATTCTGTCCTCCATAAAGAAGAGTAATTTTTACTCCTCTATCTGCAAATGATTTAATTTCATTTGCTACCTGTATAGCAAGTTCTCTGGTAGGAGCCAGAATCATTGCTTGTACTCATTTTTTAGACATATCAAGTCTTGAGAGAAGCGGAAGACCAAAAGCTGCTGTTTTACCAGTACCAGTTTGAGCCTGACCAATAATATCTTTATCTCCATTTAAAAGAAGTGGGATAACTCCAGCCTGTACTTCTGATGGGAATTCATAGCCCTTTTTTGTAATGGCAGCTAGGAGCGTTTCTGATAATCCTAGATCTGCAAAAGTTGTTTTTTTAACTGCGCTTTCAGCAGTCGGTGTTGTTTTTAGAGCTGCAACTTCAGCTGTTGTTGTTTCTGTCATATAATAGGCAAAAAAATAAAAGAGACACTTTCTCGCGAGTTATATATGTAACCCATGAAAACCTTATTTGCAGAATACTTAATACATCTCGCAAGGAAGAGATGTCCTAAGTGTTCCGTTAAATAAGGATTGTCTCTTCTATTCGGGGATATTATCTCTTACCTCGATTCTCTCTCTTCATCAGAAGAGAAAGACACCACATTTGCGGCCCCTTTCTCTTGGACTCAAGGGAAAGGATTCAGGATAGGGATAATATCTGTGTCGAGCAGGACTATACAAAGAAAAAATTACAATGCAAATTCTTTTTATAGTTTTATTGACTTATTTTAAATAATATTTTTAAATATATTTATTTCCAAGTCATATTCTTGAGTAAATATACTGCTCCAGCAGCCCAAATAGCTACATAGATCCAGATATTGAGTGAAGCAATTACTGGGAAGAGCTTTACTAACCAGATAGCTGCTGCAAATATAGTAAGCTTAAAAATAGCAACATCACACATATTCATTTTATGGACCATATCCATAGCATTTTTTATATACTTCTCAATGAAATTCATAATCGAAAAATTAGAAAGTAAACAGGAGTAGTATATCTGTTTTCTATATATTTTCTACTAAACAATTAAGAAATTCTTTTTTTCAATTCTTTCCACTTTTCGTCTTTTAATATAGTATTAAAGATTTCTTCTGATTGCTTCTTTTTTCAATGGTTTTGCAGCATAAATGCTTTCCAAAAGAAAAACTCTTCGTTATCAGGGAGGATTTCAAAGGCTCGTGAAAATAGGTCTAGTGATTCTTCATATGTCCCTGTAAAACCTGCTTCTTCTGCTTGAATGAGTAAGTTATAAGCTTTTTGTAAATCTAATTGTCTCTTTAGCTCACTAAGTGGAGTTGTATGATCATCAACTCTGAGATTCATAATATCATAGCTCCCCTTTATTCATGGCACGATCCTCAGAGCTGCTGATTGGACTCAACGAAGTTCTCATCAGGCTTCTTCTCAGGCTTTAATACAGAGATATAATCTCTCAGCAAAGTCTTTATCAATATTCTTTTCATAAGACTCTTTCATTGCAGGGACTACATCTTCATTTGTCAGAATATTTCCCTGCACTATAAAGCCGTCTCACTGTAAGTAACTCGCATAATTTAGACATCAACTTCATGTATGAGTTACTATAGATCACTCGTTATCCATCATTGCAACTTGTCTCACATCAAGAGCTTCATCAGATGTTGCAATTTCATCAAAAGCTAGCTTCACACTTTTTCCTGATTGCATGAGCTCTAATCATTTTTTTCCATAATCCATATTGGTTTGTGCTTGCGTTGCGACAGCTCAAACTCCAGACTCAAGCCATGGGACATTATTCCCCACACCAAACCAGTGAGTTTGTACTGCAATACCTAACTGTCCTGTTTTTTTATCTCTAGCTACTACTGAATATGTCATAGTATAAATATTATTTTTTATCCCTCTAAGTATACAAAAAATACTTTATTCTAAAATCTTTTTGACTTCCCTTTTTAATTCAATATATTCTTCTCACTTA